>CAMWSA010000090.1 GCA_947176785.1 uncultured Lachnospiraceae bacterium | reverse complement strand
GCAGTTCAACAGCCCCCCTGATCCCTTGGTTCAGCCCTTCACTTCTGCCTTCATTTCTGCCTGCCTCTCTGCCTTCTTCTCTTCCCTTCTCTCTGCCTTCCTCTCGTCCTTCCTCTCGTCCTTCCTCTCGTCCTTCCTCTCTACTGTCTCTTATCATTTCCTGAATTCCCAGGCACATATCAAAACCCCCTTCCTGTGTCCGGTATTTGTACGACTTAATTCTCTGCAGTTCCGGTGAATGAGTCAATTCATTAATTACATTTAACGCTGTTCCGGAAACATCGCTGAAATACTCTGTGTTATTGTCAATAAATTCTTTTAATTTATCCTTATCCCTGGCATATTTTACAAAGCCGAACACGGTTCTGAGTTCGCTGGTATAAGCGCAAATCTCTTCCTCCTCCATCTGATGGACATCCAGAATATTCATTTCCATATCCCAGGCCAATGAAGCCCAGGGGCTATCCGAAAACATGTCCGACAGCCTTCTCGGTCCGTCCCATGGTTTCTCACCCCAGTACAGCACAAGTGTCACACAGGGTAATATTTTATCGGTTTTTAAAAACCTGCTCATGTATTCTCCGTCTGAAACACCTGCCGGAACATGTCTGCCGCCATCCTCATCTCTCCATTCGCCATTGTGTTTCTCCTCGATCATCTGGATCTGACGGGCATAATTGACGAAATCTACCTCAAGAACGCGGAAGGGCATCTGATAGTTTATTTCTGACTGGTTCTCCACCCCCAGGATAACCAGCATCCTGCCATCCTTTACAGCTTTGACAACATCCCGGTACTGGACAAGCGAGGTACCGCCGTATTCCCTGGCCACCTTGAGAAAAGCCGTCTCCTTGATGTCCTCGTCAACTAAGTCATCCGCCGAAACCGGTGCGTCCATGAACACTGTACGGTTAAAAACCTCCGCAAAATTCTCGTTCCCTGATTTGAATAAAAGCGTAGTTGCGGTATCTTTTCGGGTTCCCTGTCCGGCAATTCTTCCGCTGCCTGTTGACGGCCTGTTTTTGACGGATATTTTCCCGTCAGCAGCACCCGTTCTTTTGGATGTCTTTATACTCTCTTCTGTTGTCACGCAGATTCCTCCTTGCTGCCATGTGGAAGCCTGAAATCTTCCTTCTATATAAGCAGTTTACCATAGCGCCTTCTGGATTGCAAGCCAGGCATAGTGCCCAATTAAAAAGGTGTAAAGTCTGTTAATGCGAACTTTACACCTTGGTTATAATTACCCTCTATATATAACACTTAGCCAATCGGTCGGATTAAACCGCCGAAACAGTTAAGTACATGCAGCTGTCAAGACAATACCGCTCTATATATCGTCTCAATATCCTCCGCCGACAACTCCTTCCTGGTGTTGGCCGGGGAGCCGGAAGCGAGGGCATCCTGCGTCATTTTGGGAATTTTCTCCAAAAAATCTACCTTCCCAATTCCATACTCTTCCGGGGTAGGAATATGGCAGGACCGGCACAGTCTCTCACAGGCATGGATGAATTTTTCCGCTGCGTCAATGTCTGCGTCCTCCGAACCAGCCACCCCGATGGCCCTTCCCAGATCGGCAAAACGGTCCGCCGCTTCTCTGTATACATAGGCAAAGCAGGCTGGCAGCAGCATGGCATTGCTGACTCCGTGGGGCACATGGAACAATGCGCCGATGGGACGGCTCATGCCGTGGATCACCGTGACAGAAGCATTGTTAAAGGCAATCCCTGCCTCCAACGCCGCAAGGCTCATCTGCATCCGTGCCTGGGCATTCTCCCCCTCAACGTAACATATCGGCAGATACTGGAATATTCTTTTCACGGCGCTGACTGCCAACGTATCCGTCATATGCTGCGCTTTCCGGGATGTATATGCCTCCGCCGCATGGCAGAGGGCATCCAGCCCGGTAGCCGCCGTAATTGCGGGAGGAGCCGTCATAGTAAATCTGGGATCAACCACAGCGATGTCCGGCATCAGCGGCTTGCCTTTCAGCAGCATTTTGATATCCGCCTCCGAATTGGTGATAATGGTAAACTGCGTGGCCTCCGAGCCTGTTCCGCTGGTGGTGGGAATAGCTGTCATGGGGGGCAGTTCCCCCGTGATTTCCTTTCCATACCAGTCGTTGATGGAACCTCCGTTTACCGCCACCACGCCGATGGCTTTCATGGTGTCAATGGGAGAACCTCCTCCCACGGCAACCAGGAAATCGCATTTTTCGCTCTCCCATACTTTCCTTCCGGCCTCCACCATTTTGTCCGTGGGTTCCCCCGTCACACCCTCAAAAACCGCAAAACCCACATCTGCCTTCTTAAGCATTTCCGTTACGGAGCTTACATTCCCCAGCTTCACCATCACAGGGTCCGTGACAATAAGCGCCCTGCTGCCGCAGCCCGCAAGGGTCGGAGCAGCCTGCTCCAGCGCTCCCTCTCCATAAAATATCTGTTTGGGCATAATAAACTGACATGACATACTAAATACTCCTCCTGTTGCTGTTTTAGGGTTCCGCAACCACCTTGAAATCTCAATCCTTCTCCCATTCGCCCGCTTCAGCAAGTACTCAAATCAGGATGGTGAAAACCCTTTTCACCCTAGTTCCGATATCTTCACGGGCCTGTGTTCCTCCACGGATTTCTTTGCCGCCAGGCCGATCTTTACGGACTGCATGCCCGCGTGGATACCTACCGGCACCTCCTTGCCGTTCTCACATGCATCCACGAACTGCCTCATCTCCTCAGAAAAGGACTCCATATACCTCTCCAGAAAGAAAAACAGAGGTTTTTCACCGATCACTCCCTCCCTGTTGGAGATGACCACCGTGGAGAGGGTGTCGTTGGCAGTGGCAGCCATGCCCTTGGAGCCAAACAATTCCGCCCTCTGGTCGTATCCATAGGCGGCACGCCTGGAATTGTCGATGACAGCCAATGCCCCATTGCTCATTTTCATGGTGATGACTGCAGTATCCACATCCCCCTGTTCTCCTATGGCAGGATCCACCAGCACTGCGGACTGCACATAAACCTCCTCCACATCGCTGTCAGTCAAAAAGCATGCCATGTCAAAATCATGAATGGTCATATCCAGGAACATGCCCCCGGACACCTTAATATACGCAGGGTTGGGCGGTTCAGGATCCCGGGAGGTGATCTTCAGTACATGAGCCTCCCCGATTTTCCCCTCGTCATAAGCCTTCCTCACCGCAGCAAAGTTATGGTCAAAACGGCGGTTGAAGCCCACCTGGAACTTGCACTCGGGATGTGCGGCCAGCGCCTGCTCCACAGCCCTGATCCGATCCAGGGCATGATCCACCGGTTTCTCGCAGAATACATGTTTCCCGGCCTCTATAGCCTCTATGGAAATGGATGCGTGGGTGTCTGTGGAAGAGCATACCAACACCGCATCAATATCCGGCGCTGCCAGAATTTCCTTATAATCCTTGCAAACCCTCTGCACACCCATGCTGCGCACAAAGCTTTCCGTCTCCTCATTCATAAAGGGATCTGCCACCGCCTTCACACAGGCGTTTTTCACATGATAGGCGATGGACTGCAAATGCACCTTGCCGATACGTCCCGCACCGATAATACCAATATTGATCATCTCTTTACCCTCCATCTGCCCGCTTCAGCGGGCGTTTCTTCTCACACTAGCCGCCATGATTCCGCTCTGTGGAATCTCAAAGCTATGCGGAGAATGCCCGTATTTTGGACATTCTCCTGTGTGAGAAATAATACTTCTCCACGAAACAGCCTCTGCTGTGAGTTGGACTTGCACAGCAAGTCCCAGAAGTACTTCTCACACTACAGCCCCGCCTTCTCCGCTATGTACTTCCTGGCCTTAATGGCATATTCCAGGGGATTGGCCACCGCCGGGTCCTGCTCCGCTTCCACCAGCACGTATCCCTCATAACCGGTATCCGCCAGGATTGCGAAGATGGGCGCAAAATCCAGACTGCCGTCCCCGGGTACGGTGAAAGTCCCCATGCGTACACCCTGCAAAAAGCTGAGATTCTCCGCTTTTACTTTCTCCACCACCTGGGGCCGGATATCTTTTAAATGCACATGCCTGGTTCTGCCCGCATATTTTTTCAACACTGCCAGATAATCCTCGCCGCAGTAGGCCAGATGACCGCTGTCGAACAAAAGGCCCACCAGTTCCGGGTCCGTATTCTCCATCATCCTGTCGATCTCCGCCGCCGTCTGCACCACGGTTCCCATATGATGGTGGAAAGTCAGGGCGATCCCCATATCCTTTGCCACCCTGCCCAGCTTGTTAAGACCCGTACACAAAAGCTCCCACTCTCTGTCCTCCATCACATATTTGTCCCGGAAAACAGACTTATCCGTCCCCTGTATGGAATGCCCCTGCTCGGAGACTCCCACCACCTTTGCACCCATCTCCCTCAGAAAAGTAATATGTTCAATAAAGCCTTTTTCCGTCTCTTCGTAGGGAGCCGTGGTGAGAAAAGTGGAATACCAGGCGTTACAGATCTGCATTCCCCGAAGATCCAGCGCCTTTTTAAGTGTCGTGATATCTCTGGGATATTTATTACCCACTTCACAGCCGGTATAACCCGCCAGGGCCATCTCTGACACACATTGCTCAAAGGTGTTCTCCGCCCCCAGATCCGGCATATCATCATTCGTCCATGCGATGGGCGCTATGCCCAAATGCACCTTTTCCTTATTTAACATCAATATTTCCTCGCCTTCTCCAAATTTTTCCGCTTATTCTCATATGCGCCGCGCACCTTTTCATTTTCAGAGGCTCCCGCAATACCCACATGCCACCATGCCCCGTACCCGTCGGTCATGGTTTTGGGCAGCACCTTGATATCAATCAGTGTGGATACCTCCTGTTGCAGGCTGTCTTTCAGGGCGGCGTCCAATTCCTCCATATTTTTTACACGATAGGTCTTTACGCCATAGCCCGCAGCGCAGGCCGCAAAGTCGATGGGGATAAGATCCCCCAGCAGCTTCCCCTCCTGATCCCTGTACCGAAACTCCGTAGCCAGGTTGCCTATGCCGTTTGACATCTCCAGATTATTGATGCAGCCAAAGCCGCTGTTGTCAAAGAGCAACACATTAATCTTTCTGCGCTCCTGAATGGAAGTCACCAGTTCCGAGTGCAGCATCAGATAACTCCCGTCGCCGCACATGGCATACACTTCCCTGGCAGGCTCTGCCAGCTTGGAACCCAGCGCCCCCGCAATCTCATAACCCATACAGGAATAGCCGTACTCCATGTTGTAAGAATATCGTACCTCCGAAGTCCACATCCGCTGCAAATCGCCGGGCAGGGAGCCCGCCGCCCCCACACAGATGGCATCCGCCGGAATCAGTTCCCTCACTCTGGCAACCACCGCCGTCTGAGTCAGGACGCTGTTCGTCATCTTTTGAAATTCCGGTATAGTCCTGGGATCCCCCGCACTGATCAGGGGCTTAAAATCCCCTTCAAAGGAGTAGGAGGAAAGGAATGCCATCTCCTTTTCCCAGCCCTCTTTAGCTCTCCTGATTTCATCGACGTAGCCGGATCGGTAACCCGCCTGGCGCAGCCTTGCTCCCAGTTCCACAATGGCAAGCTTTGCATCCGCCACCACCTTCACGGCTCCCAGCTTGTAAGCGTCAAAGCGGGAAGTATTCACAGTGACCGTCTCCGCCCCCTCCCCAAACAGGGACTTGGAGGCGGTGGTGAAATCGGAAAACCGGGTGCCGATACCCAATACCAGATCAGCCTCCCTGGCTATGTCATTTCCCGCACTGTTTCCCGTGACTCCCAACCCCCCCAGATTGTAGGGATGAGAGGAGAGACAGGCCGTTTTGCCGCTCTGGGTCTCTGCAAAGGGAATGGAAAACTCCTGACAGAACTGTTCCAAAGCCTCTCCTGCCTCCGAGTAACGGACACCGCCTCCGCAGATGACCAGCGGTTTTTTCGCCGCCAGCAGCCGTCCTGCCGCTTCCTCCAGTTCTTCCTCCGCCGGCACGATTCTCACGATGCGGTGTACCCTCTTTCGGAAAAACTCCTCCGGGAAGTCATAACACTCTCCCTCCACGTCCTGGGGCAGTGAAATACATACCGCTCCTGTCTCCGCCGTATCCGTCAGCACCCGCATGGCGTTTATCATTGCTGACATCAGCTGCTCCGGCCTGGCGATCCTGTCCCAGTACCGGCACACCGCCCGATAGGCGTCATTGGTGGTAATGGCCAGAGAATTCACCTGCTCAAACTGCTGCAATACCGGGTCCGGCTGTCTGGTGGAAAAAGCATCCGCAGGAAACAGCAGCAGGGGCACATGGTTTACCGTGGCCGTAGCCGCCGCCGTGATCATGTTCGCCGCGCCCGGCCCGATGGACGAGGAACACGCAATGATCTTTCTCCGGTTGTTCTGCTTTGCAAAGGCCATGGCGGCGTGAGCCATTCCCTGCTCATTTTTTCCCTGATAGACCTTCAGACTGCCCGGGGTACTGTCCAAGGCTTCCCCAAGCCCACAGACAATCCCATGCCCGAATATGGTAAAGATACCTTCTACAAATTTGTTTTCCCGCCCATCAAAAGACACGTACTGGTTATCCAGAAACCTGACCAGCGCCTGGGCGGTTGTCATATATGCCATACTTACCCCACCTTTCTTATTTTAAAGTTCCGTATCTGCCCTACCGACGCACATCCCCGTGATGATTGCCCGGTCACTTTTGGGTGCCCGGACATTCATCAGTGCGCCGTCCAGGCAGATACTGTTTTAAAGTTCCGTATCTGCCCTACCGACGCACATCCGCCAATCCACATCAGGCCGCTTTGGGGTGTCCTGACATGGATCTGCGCGTTTTCCGGCAACGGCTATTCATAGTCCGAATGATCAAGCCACTCATGTTCCGGGTCCACAATCCGGGTCTTGCGCCAGGGATCCCCTTCCAGATGCCGGATCAGCCACGCATAATACATCCTGTAGCCCGGTGCCGCCACCTGCTGGTGGGCATGCATGGGGTCGACCAGCAGGCATCCCTGGTCCTGTACACGGAAGCACTCCTCCCCCACAAATCCCACGCCAAACCCCTGCGGCTTGTCAAACTCATAATAGTACAACTCCGGCTGGGGATGATGGTGGGGCGGATAACTGGACCAGCAGCCGGGCTTGTGAAATACCTCCCCCATCACCATGTGAGAGTAGGGCGCATTCTCATAGTCAAAAACCGTCAGCACCTGCCGGTGGGCTGTGCCTTCCCATTGCTCTTTTCCGAATTCCTGTAAGGTACACATCTGGGGTGTGTAAAACACCGTGTCAAACCCATCGGGATTCGTGGTCTGCTGGATTAGCAGCCTTGTGTCCTCCTGAGCCGTGACGACCATCTCTTTCCTGCGGCAGCAGTGCAGGCAGTATGGTTTATCCAGAAAGACACTGCGCCTCTCCGCGTTCTCCCGCTTTCCCTCAAAGGCAAAGAGTACCTTGCCCGAAAGAAGCATCACCGCCGTCTCCTTTTCCTGTTCCAGCAGCCTTACCTTTTGTCCTGCCGCCAGCCGCTGTATGCGCACATCCATCAGCATATGGCTGTTTTTCCCCGCCTCTTCGCAGAAAATCTTTTCCCCTCTCCCGTTGTATTCCGGATTCTCGTACATACTATACCTCCCGCTGCGATATATTTTAGATTATACTCACGAGCAGTTAGATTTTACCTACTGCCGCACTACCATCTCCCCATATTTTTCCTTTTCTTCCTTAATAAATAGTTCCACCTCCGCCAGCGTAGGCATGGCCGCCGAACAGCTGTGGGCGGAGATCAGCATGGAAGCCGAGGCGGAACCATACTCCAAAGCCTCCGGTACCGTGCAGCCGTCAATCAGCGCCCTGATAAAGGAGGACGCATACCCGTCCCCTCCCCCGAAGCCCTTCAGGGCATTGGTGGGAAAAGGCTTTACCGCATAGTGGTTGCCGTCACAGGTGTAGGCTGTAGACCCCTCCTTGCCATGCTTGATTACCACAATCCGGCAGCCGTAAGCCTGCCAGCGCTTGGCGCTCTCCCCGTCATTCTCGCATACCCCCAGTATGCGCTCCGTCAGGTCAAACTCCTCCCTGGACCCCAGGATCAGGTCACTCTGCCTTGCCACCAGGGAATAATAGATGGAAATTTCATCCATATTTTTCCAGGTATAAGCCCGGTAGTCTATGTCAAATATTACCGCCATGTCATTTTTCTTAGCCAGCAGCACTGCCTTCAGCGCCGCCTCCCGGGAGGGGCTGGCAGCAAGAGCCGTGCCGGAGATCAGCAACGCTTTAGCCTTTTTGATATACTCCTCGTCCACATCCTCCGGCTCCAGCATCAGATCCGCCACACCGTCCCGGTACATCAGGATCCGGCTCTCCGAGGGGCTTAAGATTTCCGTGAAGGTCAGGCCCAGATTCTCACCGTTTCCGCACCTCGTAATGTGACTGGTGTCAATGCCCTCCTTCTGGAAATAGTGGGTCACATAGTCTCCGAACTGGTCATCGGAAACCTTGGCGATAAACCCCACCTTCTTTCCCAGGCGCGCCATGCCCACCGCAATATTGGCAGGGGAGCCTCCCAGATACTTGTTGAAATTGCTGCTCTCCTCCAGAGGGCGGTTCAGGTCCACCGGGTTGAAGTCGATGGCGACTCTGCCCAGCAAAATCAGATCATACTCCCTGGTTGGATCAAATGATATGTACTGCATGGTTATCTCCCTTCTATATTAAGTTCCGCAAATCCCCTGCAAGCGCGCAAGTCCGGTGATGGATATTCGGTCGCTTTAAGGCATCCGAACATCCATCAGCGCGCTTTCCGGGAATTTGCTGTTATAGTTCCGCAAATCCCCTGCAAGCGCGCAAGTCCGGTGATGGATATTCGGTCGCTTTAAGGCATCCGAACATCCATCAGCGCGCTTTCCGGGAATTTGCTGTTATAGTTCCGCAAATCCCCTGCAAGCGCACAAGTCCGGTGATGGATATTCGGTCGCTTTAAGGCGTCCGAACATCCATCAGCGGCTTTTCGGGAATTTGCTGTCAAAAGTTCGTTCCGCAAATCCCCTGCTATTTTCTTACTCCATTCACGCATTCGCCGCACAATCAGAATGTCCAGTTCCTCATAGGGCATGAGAAGCTCCTCTGTACTGCGCCCGTCAGGACTTTCATCCGTAAATTCCCAGGTGGGCCCGAAAGCATAATTTCTGCGGATATATTCCTCCACCTTCCGATCCAGCACCTCGTCCGTAAACAGCCTGCCCTCAAACATGGGACTGATAAGGAACCCATCTTCTCCCGCATTCCTGTTACATGCCGTATCCCTGTCAATCACCAGCTTGAAATACTCCGGCGTTGGCAGAACCGCATGTTTTCCGGGCTGCACATACAGCACCGGATGGCTGCCCTCAAACTCTGTCACCCCCTCTATCAAGCTGTTCAGAAACTTTCCGTGAAAACTGCCTTCCACCCCTGTGACCTTCCCCTCCCGGTCCAGATACACAAAGGCATGCTCCAGATCATAGAGATGTTGGATGTCAAAGTCATAATAGAAGGCATATTCAATGGCCAGCCCCCCGGAAACAGGCTCTATAATACGCCTGCAGGACGGACTCTTTTTCCTGTCCGCAAATATGGTGTATCCGATTCCTGCCAGGCTAAAGGGCTCCGCCCGGTCATAACGTAAATGCGGTACATAGGCTTTTGCCGTTTCATATTCCCGCCCCATTCTGTTTTCCCCCTGTCCTATTCTTCTTTTCCCTGTGTTTTATCCTATTTCCGCCCTTTCCCCCTCCGGCACGAATCCCCATGAAATGCCAATATGTACCTCCGGACAGGTAAGCGTCCCTGGGGTGGACGAAAGCAATTGGCGGCTCCCGACCGGCATGTCACCTGCCGGCATCCCCGGAAAGCGCAAAGACTCAACGATAACAACTCACCTTATCGCGTATCTGTATCTCACGGTCAAAAGAGGTATATGCGGTAAGATAAAGCGTAGCGGCACCGGGCGTCTTGGCCTCACTGTCCTCCTTGCCCTCGGTGAAATGATGTTCTCCGAAGCAGGGGCCCACGATCAGGGTGTCCTTTCCGTTTCCCACCTCTGTGTAACCCTGCTTTACCACCACCGCTTCGCTGCCCGTGAGCGGTAGATCCACATAATCGTTGGACAGAAAATCCACGCCGGAGAAGGCAAGTTCAATCCTCCAGGGAGCCCCCTCTACGCCGGCGGTCTTTACCCGCACGTCCACTCCGTTCTCCACCGCTTTCACCCACACATCTATCTGCATATCCGGCCCCCGTTTCTGATCCCGGGAGGCATTGTCCATCTTCCACCAGTCGCTGGTGGGCGGCTTTTCCGCAAAGGGCAGATAATACCAGCCCCGCATGGTCTGGCTTAGATGATACTCCTTTTCAGACAGCCGTTCCATCTTTTCGCTTTTAAAGGCCCTGTGTTCGCAAAAGCTTCCGGCCACCTTCATCTCCAGCTTCATCGTTCCATTATGAATATAGAAGAAATTGGATTTTCCGCTCATCACCGTGTAAGTAAAACGCCCCTGCTGCCCTCTGGCAATGCCCGACTCCTGATAAAAACTCCCAAAATCCGGGCGCTGATAGCTGCCCTGGAACTCC
The DNA here is from genome assembly GCA_947176785.1 of uncultured Lachnospiraceae bacterium. Taxonomy (GTDB): domain Bacteria; phylum Bacillota; class Clostridia; order Lachnospirales; family Lachnospiraceae; genus Acetatifactor. The sequence continues at coordinate 581 of CAMWSA010000090.1, read as the reverse complement.
AGCTTCCGATATGCCGGCTCCAACATAAACCAAATCAGATAATCCGGAGAAGTAATGTGCCGTCTGTCAACGATCTCAAAGATTGTATTGCACATCTGCAGAAATTCCGGGATGTCATACTTCATCCCCATCTTCAGATACTCCATGTAATAATCCTTCGGATAGATCAGCCTGTCTTTGTCAAAGCGGGTGGAATTTGCCGTGAAAACACTGTCATCAGGCTCCCAATAGGTCAGCATCATCCGCAGATTGCGGACGGCATTGCGCTCATAGGAAGGATCCCCTGTGGCCTCGGAGAGCATGATCATGGCATCGTTGTTGACCCTGTTATAATTTCCCGCGGATTTTTCCGCGAACTCCCCGTCCTCATTGCAGTCAATTCCCTCATTCAGATAGGAAAGCGCCGCCTGCTCCATCTCCCCGCAGCCAAACAGCCTGCTGCAGACCATCAATACGGAGGCGATGACCCAGCGGTGATTGGGGGTGTGAAAACCACCCTCCAGAAGCCCATATGCCCCCTGACGAATGATATGCTCCACCTTCTCCAGAATGACCTGCTCCTGCGATGACAGACGCTCTTC
>CAMWSA010000089.1 GCA_947176785.1 uncultured Lachnospiraceae bacterium | reverse complement strand
CATATGCGGAAGCTTATGCAAGACCGAAAACCCAAAAGTCATATGCGGAAGCTTTTGCAAGACCGAAAACCCAAAAGTCATACGCGGAAGCTTTTGCAAGGCAGAATACCAAATTTCTATTGTCGTTGACTAAAAGATATTTCAATAGTAGATTTATCCATCCCTGCACATTACATACTGCAAAATCAGACAGCGTGTGACATGCAGGAAGGAAAATCTAACCGTTCGTGAGTATACCATCACAATTCATTTTCCGGCAGTCCTTGAAAGAGTGTGCTTTAGCGGCTATGGCTGCGCTTTTTCAAGAGAGTTGCGGATGGCTTCCAGCAGTACCAGTGAGGTGTATTTGCTGTCTGCGTCGTAGTTGATATTGTCCAGCGACTGCTGCTCGCAGATCTGTGTCACCAGGGAGTCAAAGGCGGGCTGGAGCAGAGGGTACATAGTGGTCACGGCTTCGCTTAAGTTCACCAGCTGTATGGAGGTGATGGTATCTCTGTCTACCATAACTTCCACATTCAGGGTCTGATCGCCCAAAACCAGTTCCGTGTTGTATACGCCGGGTATGTAGAGGGAGACAGTGTCGGAGGCGGGCGAGGCGTCATCCGAAACACCGGTATTGCCGTCGGGACTCTCTGTTCCTGTGGGAGCATCGGACCCGGCGGAAGCTTCTTTATCCGGAAGGAACATCATGACCAACAGCACCACGAACAGGATGCCCAGCGCTGCGAAGATTCCGGTATAAATCAGTTCTTTCATATGGAGGACCACAATTTTTGTCTTTGCGCTCATGTTTACCTCTTTCCTGCATTGCTGTGTCCGGGACATTGCACCAATGCGTGTTTTGGAAGCTTTGCTCGTTGTTAATATAAAGTATGCGCAGGAAAAAGTGTTTATGACGGAAAAGGGGTTTGCATTTTCCAAAAAAAGATATTATTATGGGGAGAGGAAAGGCGGTGGGAATAGAACATGAAATTTTCCAAGATGCATGGCTGTGGCAACGATTATGTCTATATTGACGGGGCGGCGCAGCAGGTTCCACAGGCGGATAAGCCCCGGGTGGTACGTTTCCTGAGCGACCGGCATTTCGGCGTAGGCGGCGACGGGGCAATCTTTATCAACCCCAGCGATGTGGCGGATTTTGAGATGGAGATGTACAATGCGGACGGTACCAGGGCCGAGATGTGCGGCAACGGTATCCGCTGCGTGGCTAAATATGTGTATGATAAGGGGCTGACGGATAAACGGCAGTTGTCCATTGTCAGTGCCGGGCAGATAAAGTACCTGGAACTGACAGTGGATGGGGAGAATAAGGTATCCAGGGTGAGAGTCAATATGGGGACGCCCATATTGGATCCGGAGCGGATACCTGTGGCACTCTCTGGAGAGCGCGCGGCGGATGTTCCCATCAGGGCAGGGGATCAAGAGTACCGTATGACCTGTGTGTCCATGGGAAATCCCCATGCCGTGGTATTTGTGGAGAACGTGGGAGATCTGGAGCTGGAGCAGATCGGCCCGCTGTTTGAGCGGCATGAGTTGTTCCCCAACCGCACCAACACGGAATTTGTGGAGGTTGTGGACAGGCGGCATGTGAAAATGCGTGTCTGGGAGCGGGGGACCGGGGAGACTTTGGCCTGCGGGACGGGATGCTGTGCCACGGCGGTGGCCTGCGTGTTGAACGGATTGACGGATGAGCAGGTGACAGTGGGCGTGCTGGGCGGAGAGATTGAAATCACATGGGACAGGGAGGAGGACCTGGTGTATATGACCGGACCTGCGACCACCGTATATGAGGGGGAAATCTGTCTGGATTCCATACCTTCAAGTGTGGATTGACACAATATATTGTCCAGGTTGACCTGCCAGTATCAGACAGTCGCGAAATTACTTGTTTTAGAGCGCTACGCGACTGCCTTTTGCTAATTGTTCGTGAGAATAACATATGTGAAGGGGACAGTTATGTTTAAGATAAATGACAACTATTTGAAACTTCCGGGAAGTTATCTGTTTTCAATGATAGGAAAGAAAGTAAACGCTTATGAGGCTGCTCATCCGGATAAAAGAATCATCCGGCTGGGTATCGGCGATGTGACTCAGCCGCTGGTTCCCGCTGTCATCAGCGCCCTGCACGGCGCGGTGGACGAGATGGGGGACACGGCCACCTTCCGGGGGTATGCGCCGGATCTGGGCTATGATTTTTTGAGAAATACCATTGCGGACAATGACTATAAGGCCAGAGGCTGTGACATCGGGGCGGATGAGATTTTTATCTCGGACGGGGCAAAGTGTGACTCCGGCAATATCCAGGAGATCTTCAGCCTGGACAACCGGATTGCCGTGTGTGACCCGGTTTACCCCGTGTATGTGGACACCAATGTGATGGCCGGGCGGACGGGGACATACGATCCGCAGAGGGAGATCTGGAGTAATGTGATCTATATGCCCTGCACGGAGGAGAACAATTTCACCCCCGACCTGCCCGGGGAAACCCCGGATATCATCTATCTGTGTTTTCCCAATAATCCCACAGGATCGGCGATTACCAAAAGCCGGCTGCAGGAGTGGGTGGATTATGCCAATAAGGTGGGGGCGGTGATTATCTATGATGCGGCTTACGAGGCATATATTTCCCGGGAGGATGTGCCCCACAGCATCTATGAGTGCCAGGGGGCCAGGACCTGTGCCATCGAACTTCGGTCCTTCTCCAAGAAAGCGGGCTTTACCGGCGTGCGTCTGGGATTTACCGTGATCCCCAGGGAATTGAAGGCCGGGGAGGTGAGTCTGCACAGTCTGTGGGCAAGACGCCACGGCACCAAGTATAATGGTGCCCCCTATATCGTGCAGCGGGCAGGCGAGGCGGTGTACTCACCGGAGGGCAAGGCCCAGCTGGAGCAGCAGATCGCCTACTATATGAGGAACGCGGCCTATATCTATCAGGGGCTGAAGGAGGCGGGATATACGGTGTCCGGCGGCGTGGACGCACCTTACATCTGGCTGAAAGCCCCCAATGGCATGAGCAGCTGGGAGTTCTTTGACTATCTGCTGGAGAAAGCCAATGTGGTGGGGACTCCCGGTTCCGGCTTCGGCCCCAGCGGGGAAACCTACTTCCGCCTGACCGCCTTTGGAAGCTATGAAAACACGGTGGAGGCCGTGGACCGGATTAAGGCATTGTAGGAATGCGGAGCTATGGTAGTGTCAAACGGATTATGAAAAACGGCTCTCTGTTTCCGGCTCTTAGATACCATTATATTTATGCTTTGCAAATCCCTGTCAAGTCTGAAATGAACGGGCTTGACAGGGATGTGGATGCAAAATAACTGGTCACTAAAAGGCAGAAAGAGGAGAGAAAGGCACCAAGAGGCTGGAACTCTTGATTTTACAGGGGCTGAGGCAATTTTGGGGGTATTAGTCCTGACACTGCCCGTAAATAGTCTCTCGGAAACTTTTGGCGGAAAATGGCGGCTTTTGATTCGTATGATCCGTAAAAAGAGGGGGAATCCACAAGACTGGAATCTCTAAGCCCAATGAAATAGGGCTTAGAGATTCCGAGAGGCTATGTAACTATAATGGAGGAAAATGGAATGGAGTATGAACAGGATTATCTGACAGGACTGTGGACCCGTCAGGCCATGTACGCCTATTACCAGGGCCTGAAGCCGGGCAGCAGGATTCATTTCATGTTTCTGGACGTGGACAATTTTAAAATAGTCAATGATATCTATGGTCATAATGAAGGAGATGCTCTGCTGGTGAATATTGCGGGATTACTCCGCAAAAATGCCCCCACGGCTCATGCGGTCAGAATGGGAGGCGACGAGTTCGTTTTGATTTTCCCGGAGACAACCAGCCGGGAGACGCTGTGTGAGATTGCTGCCGGCATCATTGAGCGAGTGCAGAGCAAAGAAGGTTCGGAGCATATTCTGACCAATGTTTCCATGAGTATAGGAATTCTCTATGACGAGAAGGTGGGAATCAACCTGGAGGATACGTTGTTAAAGAGCGACATGGCCATGTATCATGCCAAGGACAACGGCAAAGGCCGCTATGTGGTTTTCAATGATATCGCGGAACTTGTGCTGGGTGAACTGGAGATGGAAAAAAGGCAGCAGCAGGCCCTGGCCGGCCATGAATTTGAGGTGCGTTACGCGCCCATTGTCATGGCTCAGACCCCCAGGCTCTACATGGCCCAGGCTTATGTGGTCTGGAATATGGCGGATGGCAGATGCAGGGGGCAGGAGGAGTTTTTGCCGCTGTTTGTTAAAAACGGATTTGTTGCACAGCTTAACACCTGGGTCATAGAGAAGGTGCTTCAGGATCTTGTGGCATCCAGAGGAAAGAAGGGGAGTCCGGATAAGGTGGGCGTAAGGATCTCACGTTTGCAGCTGTTAAATGGCAAGTTTCTGCCCTGGCTGGAAGGACTGATGCATGAATACAGGGTCAAGGCGGAGGAGTTGGAGCTGGAGATAGACGAGTCTGCCTTTACCAGGGGAAAAGAGGAAATGTTCGCCAACATCCAGGCGTTACATAAGAGAGGCTTTCGGATATCCCTCACCGGCGTGGGACTGGACTTTGCCAGCCTGCGTTACTGGGATATGCTGCCTATTGACAGCTTGAAATTCCAGAAGGAATATTTGCAGCATGCGCTTAAAAACTCCAAGGGACGCCGGATCATGAAGACGCTTATGGCTGTGGGGCGGGAAATGAAGATGGACATTGTGGCGGACGGCGTGGCTTCCCGTGAGGATATCATGTACCTGATCGAATGCGGCTGTAACGCCGTGGGCGGGGAATATTTTTCCAGGCCGTTGAGGACGGAGGCGTTTCTGGATTATGTGAGAAAAAATCTCCGCACGGAAATGCGGGTGACAGAGTTTCCCTTCTGGACGGATTATGCAGCGGTGGACAGTTCCATGCTGGCCGTCCCCCACGGTATGGGCGTGCATCTGACGGAGGGGATCAGTGCCAACTGGGGCGGGGTGCTGTTTGACGGCGGCGAGGTGAGGGACAATGTGCTGAAGATGCCCCCGGACCTGCTGGCAAGCGATTCCTATACCATATGTCTGTGGCTGAAGCCTTTGGAAACTAATGGATGGAGCAGCGTCTTGTATGCCAGGTACAACAGCGGTTTTATGTCCCTGGTTCCGTATACGCCGGATCGGTCCAGCGTATTCAGGGTTCATCAGGATGATTTTGTGAATCAGTTTCATGACATTTTGATTCGAATGGTACAGCGGAATAAATGGAGTTTCCTGTGTATAACCTATGACGCCGGCACTGGTGTGGGACGAATGTATCTGAACGGGCGGCTGGCGGGGGAGGCCGAGGACATTCCCCAACTGCCGGCCTGTAAGGAGATTCTGCTTGGAGGAGACCCCTTTCAGCAGTCCTTCAGGGGATATGTGTCCGGCCTGATCTTCTGCGACAGTGTGATGACGGAGACGGAGATCAGAAGCCTTTATCGTGATTTCTGCAAAGATCCCGGTTTTGTGGTGGATGTGGAGCAGTTCTGAGTGAATTATACCAACTTCCATCTGCCCGCTTCAGCGGGCGTTCAAATCAGGATGGAGAAAATCCTTTTTACCCTAAGACTGCTGGACTTTTCCAATCTCTGCATGGCAAATCCTGCCAAATCGGGCAACATGTGCCGTGCAGGAAGGAAAATCTAACCGGCAGTGAGTGTACCGGGGACGGCAGTGATGTCAGTCATGTCTGACGATGTCCGCATATGCAGCCCCGGAGGCGGAGAGCAGATGATCTGGAGCCAGTTCGATCTGCGAGCCTATACGGCCCCCGCTGACAATGACGGTGGCCTGGCCCTGGGCGGAGACATCTACCCGGGTCACATATTGCTTTTTCATACCGATGGCGGTGCAGCCGCCCCGGATATAGCCGGTGACGGAATTGATTTCCTTCACATGAATCATTTCCACGCTCTTTTCACCCACGCTGCGGGCCGCAGCCTTCAGGTCCAGTTCCCGGTGGATGGGAATCACAAACACAAAATAGTTGTGAGCCCCCCTGGTCACCAGGGTCTTGTACACCTTTTCATAGGGCAGCCCAAGCTGGTCGGCAATCTGTAACGCGTCAATGAATTCATCGCACTCATAAGTGTATTGGGTATAGGGAATCTTCATGGATTCCAGAATACGCATGGCATTGGTCTTGGTTTCTTTTAATTTGGACACGGTTTTTCCCTCTTTTCTGCTGCGGATTATAAGTCTTGCTGTCTGCCAATACGGATTGTATCATCCTAACCGCCATGATTCTGCTCTGCGGAATCTCAAATCGGTGAGGAGAATGCCCGTATTTTGGGCATGTGCTGCGGCTCAAATCCGGATGAAAACGTATTTTCAGTATTTTTCGAGTATGAGACTTAGAGTTTTTTGCGTAGCCGCCTTTGTTGTGAACTGGACTTGCATAGCAAGTCCCAGAAGTTACAGCCATCGGCGGAAGTCAAGCATTAAAGGCAAAAGAATCATCCTATTCGCTGATGCACTGTGCTATAATGCACTTATACGGTATCTGTGTACCAATCCATCGGGAACTAAATTCCCTGCAAGCATTCATACGAAAGGATGATCCTATGAATACTATTGTAGAGCAGTTTGGAGATAAAATCAATAGTTTTTTGTCAGGATGATCAAAGGGAAAGCTTTAAAATGGTAGTTTTTTTCGTATTTATCTGCTAAGCTTATATAGAAAACGGTAACGGGAAAAATTTGAAAAACCGACATAAGCCCTGACTGGCTGTCAGGTATTTTAGTTAAAATATATTGTAGCAGGAGGAAATGTGACATGGCACTGATTCAAATGACATACCTTTCAAAGGCATTGCTGCGCACGGTGGAGGTTCAGGTAATCCTTCCCGTTGATAAGATGGATGCAGCAGGCAGCAGCGGGGAGGGGACAGATTTCAAAACGTTGTATCTGCTTCACGGATTTTTGGGCAGCAATATGGACTGGATTTCCGGCACTTGCATCCAGAGGTGGGCGGAGGCCAGAAATCTGGCGGTGGTTATGCCCAGCGGCGAAAATTCATTCTATTTTGATCATGGACTTCCAAACAACGCGTTTGGCACTTTTGTGGGCCGGGAACTGCCCGCCATGATGAGAAGGGCTTTTCCTCTGTCAGACAGGCGGGAAGACACATTTATCGGCGGACTGTCCATGGGCGGCTACGGTGCGCTCCGCAACGGGCTGAAATACTGTGACACCTTCAGCCATATTATCGCTCTGTCCAGTGCCGTCCATGTCTTCGACGTGAATGACGGGGGGCTTTTTGACGCGTTGGCTTGTTTCAGAGAGATAAAGGATGCGGAAAAGACGGATCTGAACCCCAAAATTGCCTTTGAGAATGCCAGGGCCCAAAACTGTGTGCCCAAAATCTATATGTCCTGTGGCAGGGAGGATTCTCTGCTTGGGGCTAACAGGGCGTTAAAAGAATTTTTTGAACGGCAGGACGCCAATCTGACCTATGTGGAAGCGGAAGGGGGGCATGACTGGGATTTTTGGAACAGCCAGATTCATGAGGCTCTGGAGTGGCTGCCGTTGGAAAAAGAATCCTTGGGGATCAGCAGCGGCCATGTGCAAGACCGTTGAGCAATAAGAACAGAGAGCAAAAAAAGCTTGACATTGACGTAACGTAAACCCCTATACTGTAGACGCAGGGGGTGGTCTGATGGAAAAACAGTATACGGCGGGGGAGTTGGCCCGGTGGGCGGGAGTATCCGCCCGGACAATCCGGTTTTATGAAGAAAAAGGGATACTGCATCCCAGGGAGCGGTCTGCCGAAGGGTATCGTCTGTATGACGACAGCGCCATTTTGCGGCTCCAGGAGATCCTGATGCTGAAATATGTAGGACTGTCCCTGGAGGAGATCCAGCAGGCCCTGTCCCAGGGAGAGAAGCTGCCGGCAGCTGAATTGTTGGCACGTCAGAGGGAGTTGGTTTTGGAGGAGCGCAGCCGCTTAGACCGCATCCTGAAAGTGATTGATCAGGCACAGCGGCACTGCCGGGGCGGGCGGCTGCCTGTATCCCGCTTTGCGGAGATCATGCAGCTTTTGACCAGGAACCAGCAGGCCAATTTCCGATACAGTCTGTATGAGCGCTATGGAACCAGCGGGCAGAGGTGGCACGAGTGGCTGTTTAAGCAGCTGCCCTTGGGGCCGGGGATGCAGATACTGGATGTGGGCTGTGGTCATGGGAATGTCTGGCATGGCAGCTGGCGCGAGATTCCTGAAGGCTGTCAGATCACTTTGCTGGACAAGGAGAAGGATGGGCTGCAGTTTTTACATGGAATTTATCTGGAGCGTCGGAGGGAGTTGGCAGAGGGAGTGGCATTCTCCTTTCTGTGTGAGGACGCGGAGGAATGGGAATGCCCGGCGGCAGGGTATGACCTGATCCTGGCAGGGCATCTCTGGAGTTATATACGTGAGAGGGAGAGGCTGCTGGGAAAGCTGCGCCGTGGGCTGGCAGAGAAGGGCAGGCTGGTATCCACCTTTACCTCACAGGTATCCGTCAGAGATGTGAACCGTCTGCTGGAGCCGGTGCTGCACAGAAAAGTGCTGGAAGCCTATGAGGAGCGCAGGCAGGGCTTTGTGGAGCAGATGGAGGGGCTTTTTGCCGAGTGGTTTGGCAGCATGTCCCGGAAAAGTTTTCAAAACGGCCTGCGTATTGAACAGTCAGAGGAATTGTTGCGGTATCTGTGCAATCTGGATGGAGAGTTGGAAGCCCGGATCAGGCCCCGGGAGTCAGAGGTGCGAAAGTATTTGCAGGAATTGGCACGACAGAGGGCGATACCGGAGATCGGCACGGAGGGTTACTGCTATTTCTGCGAGGGATAGGGCAGGCTGCAACGGGCTGAAGGAACTGGCGGGACGAAGATTTGGGAATAATTCATGTTTTATTCACGAGCGGTTATATTTTCTTTCCTGCACGTCACATACTGCCTGATTATGCGGCATGAGGGGTGCGGGAATAGGGAAATTCCGGCACGCATAAGTCTATCTAGGTAATTGCGGAACACTTACCGCAAGTGACGGAACTTGTGTTAGAAAAAGATCTAACACGGTCAATATATACAAAAACGGGCTCCGACGCAGTGGCAAGTCGCCCTTATTCTGTATATATTGCCCAATCCCTGTAGCCTGAAAGGAAGTTTCGCAATCGCCTAATAAGTTTATCAACAGGAGGGTGGGAAGATGATACCTATAAGAGAAGAGGCGGAGGAGTTACTCAGAGACGGGGAGGCATGTAATCCGGGACAGTGGGCGGACCACAGCCGGGCGGTGGCCCTGTGTGCGGAGCGGATTGCCGCCGCCTGCGGGGATATGGATTCGGAAAAAGCCTATGTGTTGGGGCTGCTCCATGACATTGGCCGCAAATTCGGCGTCAAGCATATGGGGCATATTTATGACGGGTATCATTATATGACCCGGCTTGGCTATGACGAGGCGGCCCGGATATGCTTAAGTCATTCCTTCAGCATCCAGAGGCTGGAGGACTACATAGGAAAATGGGACATCACAGTAGAGCAGCAGCAGGAGCTTCGCAGTCTGCTGGGGGAAATGGTATATGACGAGTATGACCTGCTGATCCAGGTCTGCGACAGCCTGGCAGGAACCGAGGTGGTGGACATGGAGGAGCGCATGGCCGACGTAAAGCGGCGCTATGGCGCTTACCCTCAGGACAAGTGGGACAAGAATCTGGAGTTGAAAGCACATTTTGAGGAGAAGATGCAGCAGGATATCTATAAAGTCGTGGGGCGTTGACACAGCAGGATTATACAATACTGACGAGCTGGCTTAGAGATTCCGAGAGTATATGATAAAGCAAAGGAGGAAAAGAGACATGGCTTCATGGATGGTACATCTTCGGGTGGCTGACAGGCTGCTGGGCCGCTTTGAGGGAATTACGGAGACAGAGTTCATAGTGGGGAATATCGCCCCGGACAGTGGCTTGCCCAACGCAGACTGGACGGCCTATGAGCCATCCACGGAGGTGTCCCACTTTAAGTCATACCTGGAGGACGGGATGGTCAAAATAGATGTGGAGAGCTATCTGGGGGAATATTTTACGGCGGAAAAAAGGGCGGAATACAGCAGGGAACAATACTCTTTTTACCTGGGGTACTTAACCCATCTGCTGACAGATCTGGAGTGGATTGCCCGCATATACAATCCCAGCATTGCCAGATATCCCGGTGCCCATGCGGCGGATTCTCATAAGCTGCTGTGGACGCTGAAAAAGGACTGGTACGATCTGGACTTTTTGTACCTGAAGAAACACCCGGACTTCAGGGCCTTCCAAATCTATGAGAATGCAGTGGGCTTTATCAACCGCTACATGGATATTTTTGCGGAGGATGCCTTTGAGAACCGACGGGAATATATCATCGGCTTTTACCGGGGAGGCCGGGAGGGCATTGAGCGTGAATATACCTATTTGACCGAGGCTTCGGCACAGCAGTTTGTGGAGGACTGTGTGGAGGCTGTGCTGGGGAAATTGGAGGGCTATGATGTGTGAAGAACTGACTTTAGGCATGGAGCAGTCAAAGGGGTGTCGGAGCCAGGAGGGGTACGTGATCCTGGTGACGGGGATTCCGGCCTCGGGCAAGAGTGTGCTGGCGGAGAGGCTTTCTGCGGATCTGGGCCTGCCATGGTTTTCCAAGGATCGCATCAAGGAGGAGCTTTTTGACACTGTCGGATTTACGTCCAGGGAAGAGAAGGTAAAGCTGGGCACAGCCAGCACAGGTATCCTGTATTATCTGGCGGAGCAGATGATGCGGTGCCGCAGGCCCTTTATCCTGGAGAATAATTTCGAGGCAAGCTCCAGGCCAGGGCTCCTACGGATGCTGGAGGGCTATGGATATCGGGCGTTGACCCTGCGTCTGACCGGGGATTATGCCCGCATCTATGAACGCTTCGTGCAGCGGGAGAGCAGTCCGCTAAGACATCCGGGCCATGTGACCAATAGTCGCTATTCCAAGACGGAAGGGGCAGTACAGAGCCCGGCAATCACATTGGAACAGTATATCGCCGGAATTCAGGCCAGAGAGATGGACAGCTTTTGTGCAGGCGGCCCGGTGATCACTGTGGATACCACGGATTTTTCCAGGGTGGACTGGGAAAAGCTTTATAGGGAGATAAAAAATTTTCAGCAGAATGTGCCAAGACAAGACTGATTTGGTAAAAAAATCCTTGGAGGCTTTTTCCTCCAAGGATTGCGTTACTATTCACAGCCAATCAACATCTGATTTTTAAGGAAGTCCCGTTGGGACT
>CAMWSA010000088.1 GCA_947176785.1 uncultured Lachnospiraceae bacterium | reverse complement strand
ACGATTGTACTGAAACAGCCCAAGAGTGATGACACAATCCGGGATGTGGATGTTCTGTATTACTCTTTCCTCTCCCCACAGCAGCTGCGAAACGTGGAAGAGATCATAGAGAAGCTGCGCCCCCATATCCGGGATATCAGCTTCCGTACTTATTACCGCAGGAGACGGGAGGCGATTGACGCACTTAGCTCTATCCTGTGGGGGTATACATCCAAAGACAGCATTGACATTCTGGAGAAGCTCTTTCCGGATGATAAGGATACCGGGGAACAAAAATAAGCAGCTATATGATATTTACAGGCAATCAGGCCGGATTGGAGGAAATATATGATAACATTGACCGAGGATGAAAAGAGGATGGTTTTCCAGCTGGAGGGCTGCAGCAGATATGATGCGATACAGGAAATTGCTATATTCTGCCGGTATACCCGTGACCATGATAAGAGGAATATTGCTGAAAATCTGTTAAAGAAACTCCGTGAACTTTCAGAGAATGACTGCAGGGAATTGATCTGTGACATTCAGAAAGACTATCACCTACCCTGGAAAGCGAGGACTGTCGGGGAGATGATTACTGTGGCAAGACAGGAATCTGGTGCCCAAAAACTGGAAGGGCACGACATCATGGCACTGGAACGCTTTGACCCGGAGGTAAAGCATATGATCGTGTTTGATGTGCTTTCGAGCAAATCTTCCATGGGAGATAAGGGAGAGCGGATGCGTCTGTTTCTAACAGAATCCGGATATGAAAAGGCGTTGACGAGCCAAAGCAAGTCTTTCATCCAAATCCTGAACCATGCAGGAGTAATACAGGGGCATTTGCGGTATGACCGGAAAGACAGAGATTTATGAGGTGAAATATATTGTGAAAATACAGATAACCGGACAGAATACAGATAAAGGAAATCCATTGAACCACGCGGGATTTTGTGGTATTATAAATATGGGAGAATGTATGTATAAGGCAGGTGACATCATTGATGGAACATAATGCAAAAATTTCAGAAAACACACAGCAGGAATCCGTTCCTGTAATGAAACGTACTATTAAAGACAGCGTTTTTACAAATCTTTTTAAAGATAAAAAGTATTTGATACAGTTATATCAGGCACTTCACCCAGATGATAAACAAACTACCGAAGATGACATAAAAGATATCACCATCAATAATGTTCTTGTTGATGATATCTATAATGATCTGGGATTTTCAGTAGGTAACCGGCTTTTGATACTGATTGAGGCTCAGGCCACATGGACAGTAAATATTTTATTCCGTATCCTTATGTATCTTGTACAGACATATCGGGAATATTTTAGAGTAACAGAGCAGGATATTTATAACAGCACAAAATTGAAGATGCCAAAGCCTGAATTATATATCATATATACGGGAAACAGGAAAGAACGGCCTGAAGAAATATCTTTTTCAGAAGAGTTTTTTGGTGGAGAAGAGATTTGCATAGACGCGAGAGTTAAGATTATTTATGATGGAAAAGAAGGTGATATTATCCATCAGTATGTGGCATTTACCAAAGTATGTCAGGAGGAGGCATCAATCCATGGAAGAACCAGAAAGGCTATACAGGAAGCAATCCGCATCTGCAAAGACAGGAATGTGCTGAAGGAATATCTCGAAAGCAAAGAAAAGGAGGTTGTCAATATGATGATGGAGTTATATGATCAGGAAGAAGTGATGCGCTCTTATGTCAAAAGCAAAGAGCATGATACAAAAGTTGAAACAGCGAAACGATATTTGTCATTGGGAAAATTATCCTTTGAAGAAATTGCGATTGGTTCTGGTCTGTCTATAGAAGAAGTAGAGGAACTGGCTGGTTTACAGTTAGCTTAAATTTGAACCAATACTGCTAAATAAGGGCAGCATATCTTACTCATAAGATATACTGCTCTTATTTTAATTCGGGATTTTTCCTAAAACATCTATTTTATTTTCCTAATACATTATGCCTTGGCACGAAATTGGCACAATTCCGCACAAAGGTCTTTGTGGCGCTGGCTATCGGCATCATCCTCTTAAACTGGGTATGGCAGCTGTTTAAGAACTTCGGTTTAGGCGCCGGCATAGAAGCGGAAGACTGTTTTTGGGGTTCATACAAACTCCAGACCATTCCTGTTACACAGCTCATAAAAATCGCCGTTCCTGTTGTTTCTCTGCCACTCAAAATAGGTTTGATACAATCTCACATAATACTCAAATTCTTCTACAAGCTGCGGCTCTACTGACTTTTCTGAAAGGATTTTATTTGCCACACTTACAATATTTTCAAATTCTTCTTCTGTAATGCCACAACTCTCCGGAAAATGGTGCTGCCCCCACCATAAGGAATCCAGCTGTTCTCTAAAATAAAGCTGAACTGTCTGCAAGTCACATTTTTCATGCATATATGCACGCTTCAAAATGTGATAAAAATCATGCTCAAGCATTGGATCATGTGGGTTATAACTGTTTCCAAAAATCTGATATGCCCAACGCATCTGCGGCATTTGATCTTTCTCAGATTCACGGCATAGATAGTTGACAAGCAGCTTCGTTAATTGAAATGGCAGGTGACGCCTGGGCAGGCTATCGCCCGGAAATTTCATCTCATCCAAGTATTCCCTGCAAAATTGGAACAAAATAGCGTCTGCGTCCGCATCCGGCACATTCTCTTTAAAAGATTTTGTAAATGTGAACAGAAAGCTGTTTGCCTGCTTTTTCAATCCCTTTTTACGCAGATTCCAATATTTCTGTATCTCTGTGATAAACTGCTCATAATCCATGTTAAAACTCCTCTGGAAGATACTTTCCGAACAATTCCTTCACCGGAAATTCGGGAACCAGTTTCCTTTTCCTGTCATACTTATCCGACGCATAATATGGACGGAAAAGAAATCCTCTGCCTAACCCTGCACGAATCTCCGGATCTACACTTTCCTCAAAATACTCTACAACTCTCTCTCGCAACTCTGATGATATGTCCTCGAATACCGTTTCCGTCAGCTGAATCGCCACGGTGTCACCAATTTCCTCTGTCTTCCAGCAGGGGGCATTGAGTATGGTTTCCTTTCTTAAAAGGTTAATATACGGCAATCCGAAATAGGTACGCCACTTCAAAGCAGGGCATCGGACAGACAGATCATCCGGGATAAGCATACTTTCTGTTGCGGTGCATGGGATGGCACTGGTAAAATCATAGATTTCTGCATGGACTGGGGAAAACCTGCAGACCAGGTCATTGCACAGACTCACATACTTGTCCATCTCCTGCCTGCCCTTCTTTAAAAAATTTTTTGCAATAGTAGTCTGAATGACATTGAACAGGATTCTGTCTGACCAATTCCTCCAGGAAACAAAATAAGTAACCTTACTGGATGGACGGCCTTTCATCATAAGCTGGCTAAGGCAATACTGGCTTTCTAATATTTCACTGGTACAGTCATTACCGCCCAGCCAGGCAGACGCCACTTTTTCCAAATGCTTTTCATCAAACAGTTCTTTCACCGGCTCACTTCTTCCATACTTGACTGGACGGTAATCCGGCCCATAGGATAAAACAATCTGAAAAAAATCTTTGACTGCTCTTTCATTATGAAATGGTTTTGTAGTCCGCAGGAAAAAGTCTATCTGCGGCTTTCCTGGAATGATCAGCGGCATGACAAAGTTCTCCAATCTTTTATTAAGAATAATCCTGCTCCAGTTCTTCCTTTGTAGGGAATTTTGCTTCGTCTTCATCAAGAAAGTCACCAGTACAGGCAAAACGGAGAAAATCATTAAAGTCCTTACAGATATAAAGTTCTCGTGTCTCCATATACTTCCTTACTTCTGATTTGCTGGCCCAATCTACCCCGGCGCCCATCATGTCATATACGCCCTCTTCATGTATCGTGACGATGCCGCCGCTTACCAAATCCAGATACACCAAATACCCATATACATTTCCGACCCTGATAAACCCTGCCTCCAAAAAGCAGGGGCAGTAATCCTGCGTTTTCTGTTCCTGCTGGAGATTCTTCAAAGATTCTGCCCCACTGTGTCCTTGCATATTGTGCCACTCAAACTCAACCGTTGGGCCAATGTCAAATTCAGGCCGGGGGATATAGCCATTTTTCTCACGGGAAAAGGTTTCACTCCATGAACACGCAAATGAATCGCCGCAAAAGGAAACAAGTACAGTAATATCCTTCGGCATTTCATAACTTAACAAAAATTCACGGTATGGCACTGGCAGCTTATATCCAAGCCCTTTCTCAATATCTGATAAATCCTTCTCTGTAAAGCCGGATTCTTTTAATGGCCCTTTCCATAATTGCGGTTCACGCTCTCTCAATATCTCTAAATACTTTTTTGCCGTTGTCATAAAAGCCTCCTTTGACAAATCATGGTTACTAACTGTCCCAATAACTTGGCTTTATTGGATCAAACTCATCTTCACTAAAGCGGTACAGGTCATACAACCGATTCTTGTCAGGTCTTTCACTGGATTTTAGCATACATACAAATACTACCTGACTGGCTGCAACATACTTCTTCTTGTTATTTAACTTCAGTATCACAGGTTTATTGGCAAAGAGTTCACGCTTTGGCCTTGTAAAATGCCCCCAATACATATTGGGATAATATTTAATGATCGTTTCTCCATAATATATGGAAATATCCAACGCAAGAGATAGTGTTTCATCTGTATATTTCATGGTTATTTTTCGGATATTCTCCTCCATCCACTTCGGATATTCTCCTCCATCCACTTCGGATATTTGGAAACACTATACACGATTTCTTTCCTGGTCTTGGGAACCTGTTTGATTTTCGTTTCATACCAATCCCATAACGGAATCAACGATTCCGGCGAATAATCAAAGGGCTGACTTTCCGGACGCTCCTCCTTCATATACTCCCACAGCATAGTGATCCGGTTAGAGATTTCGTCCTTAAACCACAAAAAATATTCCTTAGCCCGCTTTGGTGTCAGTTCAAAAAAAGCGTAATTATCAAAAAACTGCTGTGCAGCGATTTTTTTATGATTAGCAAAATCGAAAGGTGCGATCATTAAGGAATAGCTCATGGACAATCCGCCTCCATTTCTAAATGTTCTTATTTTCTCCGCCAGACCCCGAACAGGCTTTTCTTGTAATGTTTCAGAGCCTCGATTGCCGGCCCGTAATTTCCCGCCGCTTTCAGATACTCTACACCTTTTTCAATATCCTCCCGCACACCGATCCCCTCGGCATACATCATCCCCAGACCATAACTTTTATAGCAGGATTTTTCACTTCTCTCCAATAACGCCTTCCCTCTCGCCGGATCTTGTCTGCAGCCATGCCCCAGCAGATAACAGATTCCCAGCAGATCATATTTAATACCTTCTGGCTCCTTATCTCTCTCCAGCCATTGAACCGCCTGCGCATAGTCCACAGCCGTACCCCAGCCGTTGAAATACAAACGTCCCAACTGTCGGCAGGCATAGCTGTCGTTACCATAGCTGGCAGTCTTTTTGTAGCACTCTAAGGCATAGGGCAGATTGCGCTCCACCGCCCTGCCGTTCCAATAAATATCCCCTATGATATGCCAGCTCCAGAGATGTCCTGCCTCTGCCGCTTTCAGCGCCCAGGGAAGAGCTTCTTTATCGTTATCCTCTGTATAGGCCAGATAATGGGCATAGGCATACATCCACTCCGGGTAGCCCCGTTCTGCGCCCTGGCGCATAATGGGAACTTCTTTTCCCGGCTCTGCCGGAATGTACTCTCCCCGTCCATACTGGTAATATTGACCGTAATTCCGTCCCGCCAGTATCATGCCGCCGGAAAATGCTTTCTCAAACCAGGGGAGGCACTGTTTTATTTGCAGGCGTTTCCATTCGTTCCAGGCTCCCTTATTTGCAAATTCACTTTCCTTGTGATCTTCGATCTCTATAATGTCCAGAAAATAATAGGTGTTCCCAATCATGTACTGGCAGAAAGCGCAGCCATTTTCGGCTTTTTCATAGATGACATCCCATGCTTCTTTTATGCTCTCAAAAGGCATGATCTCCCGCAGCTCCGGTGTCAGCATATCCATACGCAGCGCCCCCAGAACCGCAGCGGCGCTGCCCAGGGAGATTGCCTGATGGAGCATGGCATAGGCCGCCGCCTCGTTTTCTTCAAAGGGATGGTATTCCCAGCTGTAACAGGAGCCGGAAAAGCAGCGGGAAAGGAAATAGCAGGCGTCCCCATCGTCTTCCTTTGCCGCAAGCAATAATGCGTCCGCCGCCGCTTTTGCCTTGTCGTTATCACAGCAATAATAAAGATCCTCAATGGCTTTATCCACTACATCGCTAAAATACTTACCCATGTTTCTTTTTTCCCTTTCTGTTTGCTTTTTCTATCTGGCCGGTAATATCAGCCCAGCCGTTCATTTCTTCAAAAACACCGGAATTCAAATAGTTGACCAGCCAGAATTTCACCTGCGTCACTGTTCCTTCTTTCGCCAGAAACCTGATATTTCCTTTTCCTGTGTTATTGGTACACCAAATCACCATCAGGTCATTTTGAACACCGGGGAAGAAATCAAGTGCCTGCGTTCCCCAATTAATGAATACCTTTGTGTATTTCCCCTCATGGATACCTTCAATAGCCAGTTCCACATCTCTGGTGGAGAAAAAATTATGTTCATCATGCCAGCTCTCTCCAAAAATCACCAGAAGCTGACGCCAGTTACGCATTTGGTTCTTCTGTTCTCTTTGTAGCTGCTGCCAGAATGATTCTATATGTTCCTCAATCTGCCGGGTATCGGCTTCGCTTTTCCCCAACCCAGCTTCTTCTGTATTCATCAAAGGGTCTGGCTTGTTAAAATCAGCAATCGGTTCTGCTACCTCATCTATATCTTCCGGGTTGTCCTCTGTTTCGCCTTTATAGATGCTGCCTTTTTCGCATCCAGTATCATCTTCCTCGCTGCTTTCATCTTCATCGTCATATTCCTCCCATAGAGAAGCATTCTCCATTTTTTTCCATCTTGAAAAATCAGCGCTGCCAGCCAGAAGTTTTTCAAACCAGCCTTTCGCCTCGTCAAACTCTGCACTATTATGGTACGATTCATATCCGCCTTCAGACGCATCCAAAAATGCTGTCAACCGAAAGGTCTCATAATATATACAAAAAATCTGGCTTACGTTCCCCATTTCCTGTACGGCAAAAGGCGGCAGAATCTGGAGTTTAAAAACGCCCCCTTTATCACTTTCCATCAGGCTTTCCAGCTGTTTTTGTAAAATCTCCACTGTAACATTGGAGGTTCTGTTTCCAGATGTATCTGTAAGGATAAACTGGCTGGCCGGCGACTGCTCCGATTTTTTATCTGGCCCCACCAGATCACGCACTCCATCCCATATTCCCAGCAAGCCAAAGCCCGCCATGCCAAGCCCAATCAGTAGCCGGACAATACCGATCCCTTCCTTCATTTCAGCAAGTCCAACCACTATCAGACCAAACCCCAGAAACGCAGCATAGCCTCCCAATATAAGAGGTGTCAGCCGCAGCCGTTTTCCTGTTCTGTTCTTTTTTCTCATAATCTGTTTCCTCACCGGCTCTCTTATTTTCTGTCCGACCGGCCTTTTTCTAAAATCCCACATGAAAAGCCAGGCCAGTCTGTTCCTGAAGCTTTTTAAGGAGGTCACCCTTTGCATCCGTCTTTGTCAGCACCATAAAACAGACCGGCTCCTGCCCCAGAACCAGCAAGGCTTCCTGATTTTTGTGGACATATGCCATCTGCAAAGGAAAATCGCCCAGACTGGTCAGTTCCGGATGGTCTGAAAGGGGTTTAAAATCATCCTTTATCCGGTCAGCTATCTTTTGGAAATACTCCATCGAAAACTCCCCAGGGAAAAAATCACTGAACAGGCAGGTTCGATCATCGGCATGCTCACGCCATGACATCTCCTCCCATTCACGGATGGCATGGATCACCAGGAACAGCCCATATGCATCCAGGACATGGTTAAACCTGGGTTCATGTTCCAGCTTATGAATGTTCAGGGGAGCGTGAATCAAAGGGATATTCCGCCTTTTCCAGTATTTCTGGTAAGCTGCCACAGCCTTTCGCTTTCCCTCCTCATCCCCCTCCTCACAGGCATCTGCCAGTTCATCCTCATATTCCCAGGCCATGTCTTTTGGATCATTTTCTTCCCATGCGTATAGACCACCGGAAGTTTTGCCCTTTCGTATCCCGATGATATCTCCTTCTCCGGGGGCAAGAAAAAATCCCAGATATCTTCCCTCCCAATGAAGAAGCTCCAATGGCCGCAGATAACCGCTGGTGACTAACAGGTCTGCCATGTGCCGGTAAATATCCCGGATAGGAGATGGAAGCTTTACATGAAGCCGCTTCTCTGCCGCCAGAATTTCATCCTCTGAATAACATTTCCACTTTTTCAAGCCTTCCATATGCTTCGGGCTGATAAATTGCCGGAGTATCCTCAGTTCCTTTTCGGTTGCATACATAGTTTTCACCTTTTAAACAGGCCTGCTGCCCGCATTTCCTTTTCTTTTTCTTCCATCCGTTTCCTGCCCT
The DNA here is from genome assembly GCA_947176785.1 of uncultured Lachnospiraceae bacterium. Classification (GTDB taxonomy): domain Bacteria; phylum Bacillota; class Clostridia; order Lachnospirales; family Lachnospiraceae; genus Acetatifactor. The sequence continues at coordinate 2,752 of CAMWSA010000088.1, read as the reverse complement.
GCCCATTCCATGACCAGAACAGCATCCCGGTTTTTTCTTCCACCCGTTCTGCAAAGGAGTAGAGAACCGGCTCCTTCGTGATCAGCCCATATTTCTGCTGGGCGCTGAAAGATAGAACCAGCAGGGTCTTCTCCGGATTCGTATAAGCATAAACCACATAATTCTCTGGCCCTGCATTCTTTCCGGACATCTCTACCCTTAAAAGCTCTGCTTTTGACGAGATGGGAACCAGCCACTCCTCCATTCTTTGACGGACTTTCCGCAGTTCGTCCAGTTTCCTCGGCAGAGAGCAGCCGATATAAAAAGGAGACAGTTCCTCTGTCATCCGGGTCTGATGCAGCTCCCACCAATCCCTCATTACCTTATCCAGCACATGTTGGATAATAAAAATATCCCAATAAAAACATTGTTTCGAGAAATACTGATCACGTGCGCTTTTTCTTATCACCTCTGATTTCGGCTTTTCATCCTGCACTTCGCCGTAAATGTTGACCCCGTTCCGCTCCCAGCTATAAACCGACGCATAGGGGTCTTTTCGGTAAATCCCCCATCCCCGACGGGTTCTTTCCATGGCCTCCACCAGCAGATACCCGCCGCTCCAGTGTAGTTCCTCCGGGCGGCAGAAATAGGTGTCTTTCTTTTCACATGCATAGTCGCCCAGTACCAGGTAAAGCTCTCTTAGAGGCTGTGGCAGCTTATAGTTCAGCCGCTGCTCCACTGCATCGATTTCTTCCTCCGTGTAGATCTTGCCTGCAGCCAGTTTAGGCTGCCAGCAGAACTCCTTTATCAGTTCCAGTTCTTCACGGATGGAGTATAATGGGCGTATTTCAAATTCAGGTTTTTCTTTTTTCAACAACATAGTCCAACTCTCCCTCATATGTTTTTAAAGATCACAAACATCCTAACAGTTTCGCAGCATATTCTTCCGGGAGAATCGTATACTGGCGATATTCTTCCCGGAGAGCCGGATACTGCTCCGGTGTAGCCGACAGCGCAGCTTTCATCCCATTTTGAATGCGTTCTAAAAACTGCCGGAACAGCGGTGTCTGGTAAACCTGTTCCTGTGCGTTCATTACGTCTGATGCTTTATTGGATGGGAGCGGCGTATTGGTAAAATCAATAAAGGCATCCGCCAGCATATTCAGCATTTCCTCCATTTCCGCAAAATCCACGTCCTGTTCATATTCCTCATATTCTTCAAAATCCAGCCACCCACCGCTGATTGCAACCACTTCCATCAAAAGAACAGAAAGCCATGTGAGTATCTGCCATTCACAGGTGCTTCCCCAGGGAATATCTACATGATTTTCGTAAAATTCCGCCTGTGCATCGGTTATTTCTTCCCCTACATTATAATTGAGGGTAGCAGCATAAAGATTATTGGCAAAATCCTGAAAATCGGACGGCGCTTTCCTGCCTTCCAGATAATCCCAAAGTATGTCAAGGGCCTCCTGAAGAATGGCCGGAACCGTCCTGCCCCTGTCTGCCAGCCCCTGGCGAATCGTATGTAAATATGGTTCCAGAATCAGAAGATTCCCCAAAAGCCGTGAATGGCTGCTGCTGTCCGCAAAAGCATCCTCAGCCATATCCTGAAAACCCATAATCCAGTTGGCTGCCTTTGACCCGTTCAGTGATGAAAAATCTGTATCAAGAGTATATTTCATAAGTTCCTCCTTGCTCTGTACCTTTCTGTTCATATAAACAACAGATATTCATGTGATTTTACGGTCAAAAGATAATTTCATATTTTTTTCAATTTCTCTCAAGGTGTCTGTTCCTGCTGGATTGGCAGTTAATAAAGTCAGTGCAATGTCGCCATCCAGTAAGACCAGTAAAGATTTTAAATCCTTACTGACATACGCCATTAAAATATGTGTGTTCATCTCAAGTAATTCTATATGGCTGGAGAGTGGCGTGAATATTTGCAGGATATTCTCTGCTTTTTCCTGCAGGTAGGCAGGATCGCTGTGTAATGTTTCACTTCTAAAGTAGAAAGCAGAACTATTGGATTCCTGAGCGATTATCTCTGCCCATTCGCAAAGTGAGTGTATTACCAAATACAGGCAATATGCATCTAATGAGTTACAAATTCTTGGAGATTTCATCATTTTATATGGAACAATATTGGATCTTTCCGCCTCATCCCAATATTGTAAATATGTCTGAACCGCCTTTTTCTTGCCATCCTCGTCACCAACTTCATTACAGGCATCAAAATCATCTTCAAATACGCAGGACTCGCCTTCAATATCATTTTCGCTCCAATAATATAGTGAATTGGGTGCATCACTACCACATATTCCTATGATAACATCAGACTCCGGAGAAGCAAAAAAGCCCAGGCAGTTATTATCCCAACGTAATAATTCAAGTGGCCGCAGTAGATAAGAATTTATGAGCAGATCTCCCATCATAATATATAATGTTCTGATTGGAGCCGGTAATTTAAAATGCAGACGTCTCTCTACAGCCTGTATTTCTTCTTCTGAATAACACCGTTTGGTACCTGTATATTCCTGCTTAACAAAATCCCGCAATATCGTAAATTCATTTTTTAAAGAATACATTTGATTTTCGCAATCTGCATAGTCATTGACTTTATTTTCATTTGGCTTATCAATCCGTTTTAATGAATCTGTCTGTTTCATGGATTTTCCCTCCACAAATTCTTGTTTTGTTTATTTCTTGGTAAACTGGAATCTTTATCAATATTTCTTTGTTTCTACTATTCAACAACACTAATGCCATAAAC
>CAMWSA010000087.1 GCA_947176785.1 uncultured Lachnospiraceae bacterium | reverse complement strand
TTTTGTATATATTGCCCAATCCCTGTATCCTGAACGGGAGTTTCGCAATCGCCTACATTATTTATAGTCAACGGCATCAGGAATTTCACTTTCGGCCATACAAAAGCTTCCGTCTATGGCTTTTGCGGAACCGATTACGGAAATTTGTTATGTCGTTTACTATAAGTGCCGCATTTTCCCGGACAATACTAAACCAGTATCTTGCACGCCATATCCTTCCCAATAGCTACCCGTGCATCCTTCACGTTGACAATCATATTGCCGCCAATGGCGGACACTACTGTCACCAGACCTCCGGCCACAAAGCCCAGGCCCTCTAAAAATCTGCGTGTATCCTCCCTGCCGCCAACCTTCTTGATCACGCTCGCTTCGCCTTCCTTTACCATCGTCAAGGGCATAACATCGACCTCACTTTCTCTGTCCGTAACAGTTATGTACTTCCTTCAATGGTTAGTATATGCTAACAACCTTTAGATGTCAAGAACTTTTTATGGAAATTTCTAACTTCCTGTAAGCCTAAAGACAGAGCAGCCCGTTTCGCCCAGGATTCGAACATCTAATCGAAGACATGACCGCCAAAAGAGATTTCAGAAGATATCAAAAGGGCAGCGGAGACTGTGATCAGCACCGCTGCCCTTGTTTCTTACTGCCCTGTATTTTTTCTCCCCTGAACACTCATCCATTTCAGATAGCCGTTGATAAAAGGGTCCAACGCCCCGTCAAGCACGGCGTCAGCATTGCCGCTCTCCACCTCCGTGCGCAGATCCTTCACCAGCTTATAGGGCTGGAGTACATAAGAACGGATCTGATTGCCCCAGGCTATATCCTTGACCTCGCCCCGGATGTCCGACAGCTTCTCCACATTAGCCTCCTGCTTTAACAGGTAAAGCCTGGCCTTCAGCATCTGCATGGCCTTGTCCTTGTTCTGGAACTGGCTGCGCTCGTTCTGGCACTGCACCACCGTACCCGTGGGGATGTGGGTAATACGGATGGCCGAGGAGGTCTTGTTGATGTGCTGTCCGCCGGCACCGCTGCTTCGGTAGGTATCAATCCGCAGATCCTTCTCGTCGATCTCCACATCCAGATCCTCCTCAATATCAGGCATCACATCCAGAGATACAAAAGAGGTCTGCCGCTTCCCCTGGGCATTAAAGGGAGAAATCCGCACCAGACGGTGTACACCCTTTTCCGATTTCAGGTAACCATAGGCATTGATGCCATTGACCTGAAAGGTCACCGACTTGATGCCCGCCTCGTCCCCGTCCAGATAATCCAGCACCTCCAGGGAGTAGCCCCTGCGCTCTGCCCAGCGGGTGTACATACGGTAAAGCATGCTGCACCAGTCACAGCTTTCCGTGCCTCCCGCCCCGGCGTTCAGCTTCAGGATCGCATTGTTTTTGTCATACTCTCCCGACAGCAGGATGCCAATCCGCAGCCCGTCCAACTCCTGGGTAAATTCATCCAGTTCATTGCGGATCTCCGGGATCAGGGAGGCGTCCTCCTCCTCGTAGCCCATCTCGATCAGGGTCAGGATATCGTCATACTGGGTCTCCAGCTTTCGGAATTCCTCCACGGTATCCTTCATGTTTTTCAGTTCTTTCATCAGTTTGTTGGAGCGGTCCGGATCGTCCCAGAAGCCGGGAGCCTCCATCTCCATCTCCAGTTCTTCGATTCGCTTGGCCTTGTCAGCCAGGTCAAAGTGAATCCCTCACTTCCGCTAATGGAGTTTCGTAAGTCAGAAGCTCTGACTTCATGGAATCTAATTCTACCACTTTGCGTCACCGCCTTTCAAATTTTATTCCCGCTTTTACGGGTGCCTGAATCTCCAGAAAGAGCCCGGAACCTGCCCTGGGGCTCCGGTCCCCGGTTCATTCTGCTCTACTTACCGGCCCTGCCGCAGCACTGCTTATACTTCTTGCCGCTGCCGCAGGGACAGGGGTCATTGGGATATACCTTGGCTATTGTGCGTTTGGCAGGAGCCTTGGCCAGGGATACATCCTTGTTGGTGCCGGTCACCTGGGCCACCTGCTCGCGCTCCACCTTCTGTTCAATCTTGATGTGGAACAGCAGACGCACCGTCTCCTCCTTGATGTTCTGGGTCATCTCGTCAAACATCTCGTAGCCGTTCATCTTGTATTCCACCAGAGGATCACGCTGTCCGTAAGCCTGCAGGCCAATACCCTGGCGCAGCTGCTCCATATCGTCGATATGATCCATCCACTTCCGGTCTATGACCTTCAGCAGGATCACCCGTTCAATCTCACGGATCGCCTCCGCATCCGGGAACTCAGCCTCCTTGGACTCATACAGCTTTACGGCCTCTTCCTTAAGCTGCTGCTTTAAGCCGTTCTTCTTGGGTTTGCTTACCCGCTCCCGGGTCACCGGCTCAAGGGGCACGGTGGGCAGCAGCAGGGTATTTAGCTCATTGTAATCCCACTCCTCCGCATCCCCCTCGTCGCCGATGCTGATATCCACGGCATTCTCGGTGATATCGGTGATCATCTTGAAGATCACGTCCCGCATGCTTTCGCCATTTAACACCCTGCTTCTCTCATCGTAGATGATCTCCCTCTGTTCGCTCATGACACGATCATATTCCAATAGATTCTTTCTGATACCAAAGTTGTTGTTCTCGATCTTTTTCTGGGCGGACTCGATGGCATTGGTCAGCGCCTTATGCTCAATCTCCTGTCCCTCGGGGATACCCAGGGCGTTGCACAGGCTGATCAGTCTCTCGGAGCCAAACAGCCGCATCAGTTCATCCTCCAGAGAGATATAGAACTTGGACTCACCCGGATCTCCCTGACGGCCGGAACGTCCTCTCAACTGGTTGTCGATACGCCTGGACTCATGGCGCTCCGTGCCGATGATCTTGAGCCCTCCCGCCGCCCTGGCTTCGTCGTCCAGCTTGATGTCCGTACCACGGCCCGCCATGTTGGTGGCAATGGTCACTGCCCCGTGAATACCGGCATCCGCTACGATCTCTGCCTCCAGTTCGTGGAATTTGGCGTTCAGCACCTTGTGCGCGATGCCTCTCTTGTTCAGCAGTCTGCTCAGCTCCTCACTGGCGTCGATGGTGATCGTGCCCACCAGCACGGGCTGTCCCTTGGCATGAGCCTCCTCCACCGCTTCCACGATGGCCTTCAATTTTTCCGTGCGGGTCTTGTACACCGCATCCTGCTGGTCAATGCGGGCGATGGGCTTGTTGGTGGGCACTTCCACCACATCCATGCCGTAGATGTCACGAAACTCATTTTCCTCTGTCAGTGCCGTACCGGTACCGCCGCATTTCTTGTCAAACAGATTAAAGAAATTCTGGAAGGTGATGGAGGCCAGGGTCTTGCTCTCCCTTTTTACCTTCACCCGCTCCTTGGCCTCAATGGCCTGGTGCAGACCGTCAGAATAACGCCGCCCCGGCATAATGCGCCCGGTGAATTCATCCACGATCAGCACCTGGTCGTCCTTGACCACATAGTCCTGGTCACGAAACATCAGGTTGTGGGCGCGCAGCGCCAGGATGATATTGTGCTGGATCTCCAGGTTTTCCGGATCCGCATAGTTTTCAATGTGGAAGAACTTCTCCACCTTCGCCACACCGGCGGCGGTGAGGTTGATCACCTTATCCTTTTCATTGACGATAAAATCACCCGTTTCCTCCTGAACAATGCCCATCAGGGCATCCATCTTGGACAGCTGCTGCATGTCGTCGCCACGCTTCATCTGCCGGGCCAGCATATCGCACATCTCGTACAGGGCCGTGGACTTGCCGCTCTGACCGGAGATAATCAGCGGTGTCCGGGCCTCGTCGATCAGCACTGAATCCACCTCGTCAATAATGGCAAAATGCAGGTTTCTCAACACCAGCTGTTCTTTGTAGATCACCATATTATCCCGCAGATAGTCAAATCCCAGTTCGTTGTTCGTCACATAGGTGATATCGCAGCCATATGCTTTCTTCCGCTCCTCCGGGGCCATGCTGTTCAGCACCACGCCCACAGTCAGTCCCAGAAACTCATGGACCTGGCCCATCCACTCGGCGTCACGCTTAGCCAGATAGTCGTTGACCGTCACCACATGCACACCCTTGCCTTCCAGGGCATTCAGATAGGCGGGCAGCAAAAAAGTCTGGGTCTTGCCCTCGCCGGTCTTCATCTCGGCGATACGGCCCTGGTGCATAATCACGCCGCCGATCAGCTGTACCCTGTAGTGTTCCGTCTTCAGCACCCTGCGGGCCGCCTCCCGCACCAGGGCATATGCCTCGGGCAGAATATCATCCAAAGTCTCGCCGCCCTCCAGCCTTTCCTTGAGCTCCCCTGTCCTGGCTTTCATCTGCTCGTCCTTCATTTCCATCATCTGGGGCCGCAAAGCCTCAATAGAATCCACGATGGGCATAATGCGCTTCAGTTCCCTCTGACTGTGTGTGCCGAATATTTTCTCTGTTAATCTCATCCTTACCTCTTCCTGCATATCCCAAGCCCGGCTTGCGATGCTGCGCTAATACGTACTTAATACTAATGAACCCTATGATCTCCAAAAGGAAAATCTAACTGCTCGTGAGTATGGAAGTAATCAGCTTTACCTCTCAGTTATAAAGCCTGAACAGAACCATTGTAGCAGATTTGTGCCCAGGATTCAACCATAGAAAAATACTTATCCCTTAACATTTTGTAAACTTTATGTTAAAATTGACATCTTCCACCTTTTTCGCTATAATATATACGCACAGGCGCGCAGGAATTGGAAAGCCCTGGCGCTCGTTAGTATAATTATATTGATACTATCATTTTACCTGAATCCAAAGGGGAAAGGCTGTTTTGCATGAAGAGATTACCCACTCTACAATTGGTTCCCGGCATGGTCGTAGCTGACGATGTAATGAATCCCAGCCATCAGTTGATCCTGTCCAGGGACACTGTGCTCACAGACGCCCTGATTATGAAGCTGGATCTCTATGGGGTCCTTACCGTACATGTAAAAGACGAGATCCTTGCGCTGCCGGATTCCCAGCCCGCCCCCACAGAGACGTCCTATTTTGAACGGGTGAAACAAAGTCCTCAGTTCCGGTCATTTAAAAAGGTTTACGATGTGGAAGTGGATTCCTTCAAGGGCATGATCAACAACGTGGTGGAAAAAAACACCCGGCTGGATGTAAAGGAACTGCTGTCCCGCTCCCTTATGATGGTGACGGACGACAGAGGGCATATCAGCATCCTGGACATGCTCCACAACATGCGTGAATATGATGATTCCACCTTTGCCCACTGTCTGAATGTGGGACTGATCTGTAATGTGTTCGCCCGCTGGCTGCAGCTGTCGGAGGAAGAGGTGGAGATGGCCACGGCCTGCGGCCTGCTCCATGATGTGGGCAAGCTGCTGGTTCCCCGGGACATCATCACCAAGCCAGGCAAACTCACGGATCTGGAGTACTACCAGGTCAAAAAGCATTCCTTCGAGGGCTATCAGCTGCTCATGTCACAGAATATAGACCGGCATATATGCAATGCCGCTCTGATGCATCACGAGCGATGTGACGGTTCCGGCTATCCTCAGGGCTTGAAGGATAACGAAATTGACCGTTACGCCAAGATAGTAGCCATTGCCGATGTCTACGATGCCATGACCTCCGCCCGGGTATACAGGGCACCTATCTGTCCCTTTAAAGTCATAGGGATTTTTGAGTCGGAGGGTTTGCAGCGGTATGATGTGGCCTATGTCCTCTGTTTCCTGGAGAATATTGTGGATACTTACATACAGAACGGCTGCCGTCTCAGCGACGGCCGGGAAGGCACAATTATTTTCATTAACAAGTCTAAGCTGTCCCGCCCGGTAGTGCGGTGCGGCAATGTGTATGTCAATCTGGCAGAGGAGCCGGATCTGTGTATAGAGGCTTTGCTGTGATATACTAACGAACGGTGGGATTTTCCTTTCTGTGCGGCGCATGTTGTCCAGTTCTGCAACTTGTGACGCACAGAAATCGGAAATGCTTAGCGCTCGTTCGTATAATTCCGGCCTTCATGGCCGGCCATCTGTTCGCTTTCTGCCTGAAGTATGGGCGGCAGGCTATACTGTTAAGGAGTATATTATGTGTGAAATTATTCATGTCTATGTGGGCGGGAACCAGCCCTCCCCTCATTTTGCCACAATCGGGGAAGCCATAACTTACATCAGCAGGGATTATACGGCCCTGCCGCCCGCCTATCCGGCCCCCCATGAGGCCATTGCCCCTGTCGTCATTCATATAGCGCCCGGTATCTATCGGGAAAAACTGGTGCTGGAGCGCCCTTATGTGACCCTGGAGGGAAGCGGTGCCGGGGATACGGTGCTGGTCTATGGGGACTATGCCCTGCAGGTCCTGGAGGATGGCAGCAAAAGGGGCACTTTCCGCACGGCCACCCTGCGCATTCACACCCATGATGTGACTATGCGGCATATGACAATTCAAAACGATGCGGGCTGCGGTCGTCTGGTGGGCCAGGCCATCGCCCTGTATGCAGATGGCGACCGGCTCTGTTTGGAGCATTGCCGCCTGATCGGCAGCCAGGACACCCTGTTCACGGCTCCGCTGCCCTTAAAGGAGGCGCAGCCCGGCGGATTCACCGGCCCCGGCCAAAATCTGCCCCGTGTCATGGGCCGGCAGTATTATACACACTGCTATATCCAGGGAGATGTGGACTTTATCTTCGGCAGCGGAATCTGCTATTTTGAGAACTGTGATATTTTTGCTGCCAGGCCGCAGCAGCTTCCCCCGGAAAGCCCTGACGGCCAACGAATCTACGGCTATCTCACCGCCGCTTCCACGCCTCAGGGACAGGAATACGGCTATGTATTCCATCGCTGCAAGCTGCTCAGCGATTGTCCGAAGGCTTCCGTCTACCTGGGGCGTCCCTGGCGTGAATATGCCCGCACGGTCTTTCTGGAGTGCTATATGGACGCACATATCCATCCCGCCGGATGGACCGACTGGGGCAAAGAGCACGGACATTTTTACTATGGGGAATATGCCTGCTCAGGCCCCGGCAGCGATACCTGCCAAAGAGCGGATTTCTCCTGTCGGCTGACAGCGCGGGAAGCGGCGGAATATGGCGCAGAAAAGGTACTGGAGGGTTGGAAGCCGGCAACATAGGCGTGATCCTGTTATGCCGTTTTCCCTTCCAGTTCCTCCATTCTTCTCGTCAAATCTTCCAGCTGTTCTATAATCAATGCTATATTATCGTTTTCCAGCTTGGTGATTCTATAGTATTTATAGATTTCATCAACATTTTGCTGCACCTTTGCTATCTGCTTTTCCAGAATCCCCCTTGTCCGCTCTATTTCATCCAGAAGAAGCCCTTCTGATTTCAGGAGTTTTTCGTCCACTCTTCTTAATATGGACTCCTCCTGCTTCGCCAGCTTCTCATCCATCTGCTTTAATACGGACTCCTCTGACTTTTCCACAACAGATACCGTCATACTTTTCAAAATATCCAAGTCCCTTTGCTCTAACATCACATTGTTCTCCTTCCATTCATTAAACTGTTGTTATACTCACGCGCGGTTAGATTTTCCTTCCTGCACGTCACATGTTGCCCGAATATGCAGCATGAGGCGTGCAGGAATTGGAAAAGCCCAGCGCCCGTTCGTAGATCGCACTTCTGATTCACTTACTGTTTCCGTCGCCTGTCCATACATTTCCTCCTTTCCGCACCACAGGATGTGAAAAAATCGTGCAAAAAATACACTTCACTCCCGCTCATATCAAATTATTAGTTGGGAAATAAAAGCAGGATTTCTTAATAGAACCTAGAAGTTCGTCAGACGCACACCTTGTGCTTAATGGGATCATGCCCGGAAATCTTTTGCTTTTTATGTATTGTAACATGAATCCCATTATTTTGCAAGTCCTGTAATCGAAATTTGTATAGTCTGTTTTTTGTTTTAAAAAGCGTGGGCGGAAACTACTGTCCTGCCCACGCTTATAGTGTACGTTTCATCACACAGTTTGATACAGCTCCAGGATATGCGACCGGGCCTGTTGGTTATTCTCCGGCCTGGTATCCTCCAGGGTCACATGGATGTAAGGCTTGCGCTCCTTGATGAACTTCAGCACCGCCTCGTATTTCATCATGCCAAGCCCGCAGCCCATGGACTCCAGCTTGCCATCTCTGGGCATGAAATCCTTTAAATGCACCATAGCCACATCCGGTCCCAGCACGTCGATGGCCTCCTCCACAATGGCCTCCTGATCCTGGTAATTGCAGAAGTCCAGCAGATTGACCGGGTCTAAAATGATCTGCAGGTTGGGGGATGCAATCTCATCCAATACCTGTCTGGCCCGCCCGGGACTGTACACGATATGACGCCACACCGGTTCAATGGCCACCACCACGCCCATCTGCTCCGCATACTTCACGATGGGGCGCAGGTTGGCGATGAAGGTCTGCAATGCCTCCTCCCCGTGGCACTCCGGCACAAAGCTGTAAGTCTCATTGGGGGCACCGGTCTCCGTGCCCACCACGCCGCAGCCCAGCCAGGACGCAAAGCGGATATGGGCCATATACCTGTTCATGGTCTTCTGCAGCTGCTCCTGATTGGGATTGGCCAGGTTCAGGTAACAGCCCAGCACGGCGATATCCACCTGGTTGCGGGCAAACACATTTTTTATATACATGGCAAGCCCCGGCGTCAGCGCCTCGTCAGTGGTGGGAAACTCCTTAATCACCTTGGCAAGAGCCAGGTGTCCGCAGGCGAAGCCCAGATTATGCACATCTGCAATACGCTCCTCGAAAGAAAGCGCCTTTGTGTCATGTAGACGAATTCCTAACTGCATCTCTTTACCCTCCTATTTTCCAAGTTCCGCATATCCTCTGCCAACACCCATGGTCGGCGATGAATGACCGTACGCCTGGCGCCTGGTCATTTATGCCTTCCACAGGTTGTGCCTTTATCATGCAAGGCCCTGCTTTCCACTCACTGCCGCACTTCCAGGTCATCAACCCCTTCTGTCTCCAGAGCCTCTCCGTCCTGGCCGCTGACGGACACCCGCTCCATCACCAGACGCTTAACGTTGCGGACAAACATGCCCCGCCTGCTGCTCTTCTCCACGCCCTCGGACATGGCGGGGGCGTCGCATTTGGGATTCCCGGCATAACTGACGCAGATATCCTTCATCACAATCTCCCGGATCTTCTGCTCCGGCAGGCCGTCAAAATAGGCCGCCGCCACATGGCAGTTGGTACAGTCCATATTCTCAAAGGTCAGCCTGCCGATGACGGGAGTCCTCTCGTCCACCGGGTAGGGCTCGCGGGACTGCACATACCGGGTCTTGCCGTCCGGGTCGCAGAAGTAGAACGCATTGATCACCAGCGGCGTCATCACATGATCCAGTGTCAGGTTGCGGAAGGTGATATTGTCCAGCACCGCATCCTTTCCCCTGCCCCGCCTGGTCTTAATCCGAAGCCCCCGGTCCGTGTGCCGGAAAATGCAGTCCTCCACTGTCAGGTTCACCACGCCCCCTGCCATCTCGCTGCCCAGGGTTACGGCCCCATGGCCGTTCTCCATCAGACACTGGCGGACATGGATATTCTCGGAGGGTGTCTTATGTTTTCTTCCCATATAGATCTTGCCGGATTTGACCGCTATGCAGTCATCCCCCAGGGAAAAGCGCACGCCCAGAATCTCCACATCCCTGCAGGATTCAGGGTCCAGGCCGTCCGTATTGGGGGAGTCCGCCGGATTCTCCACAGCCAGATCCAGGAAACGCAGCTGATTGCTGAAATAGGGGTGCAGCGTCCAGGAAGGGGAATTGCAGAACTTCACGCCCTGCAGGGTGATCTCCCTGCAATGGCTTATAAAGAACAGCCTGGGCCGGAAAGCCCCCCGCATGACCTTGGGATTGTTCCACCAGTCCTCCCTGGAGGCATTGCCGTTGATGGTACCCCGGCCATAGATCACCACATCCTCCACATTTACTCCGCAGATAATGCCTGTGAACATGGGCAGGGGATTCCCCTCCCAGGTGCCCAGATTGTACTCGTCCCGCTCGTCATAGCTCTCCAGCATGGCAGGGAAAACAGGGAATTTATCCCGCTCCGTGAAAGCTTTTAGTTCCGCCCCTGCCGCCAACTCCAGCCGGATATGGCTCTTTAAAAACAGGCTGGTAATCCGATAGGTTCCCGCCGGTATGTACACGCGGCCATGCTCCGGGCAGGCCATGACAGCCGCCTGAATAAAGTGGGTGTCATCCGATACCCCATCCCCCTTTGCCCCAAAACGGGTCACGTCCAGGGTTACAAACTCATATTCCGTGGTAAATTCTGTGGTTCCCAGCAGTTCGCCTTCCTCATAGATCTCCACCTTGTACCGGGACTGAGGCTTTAAGCCGAACAGGCTGGTGATGGTATTTTCTGTAATCATATCCTCCTGTCCGTTCACCACCACCCGGTAGGGTTTCCGGGTAAAGTGTCTGCCGCCGTCCCGAATCTCTATGGTGGCGCTTCTGGCCGTACACATTACTGTTGTGATCTCCATAACTTCCTCCTTCATCCTATACACATGGACGGCCGGATTTTCCTTTTTCCCCGGCACACGCTGCCCGATCCTGCAGCGTGCGCCCTGCAGGAATTGGAAAATCTCAACGCCCGTTAGTATAACAATCGATTTTTCTACGTCCCCTGTGTCTTGTCACAGAATTGCACCTTAATAATACATCTCATATTTATCTTCCAACAGGATATGTTCCCCGCATGCCAGCCGGACACTTTCTCTGAACAATTCTTCCGCCCTGCCGGCCGGTGCTGCCCCTGGCTGCAGGCCACCCTCTCCATAAAACTCTTTAATAAAGCGGCGCACATTCTTTTTGTACAGATCCATCAACTCCCGGTAATACTCATAGACCTGCTGGTCTATGTACATCAGCGTCCCCAGGGCCATATCCATATAGGCTGCCGCCTCCTGCATGTCATAATGCTCCTGTAGCCGGGCATCCATGACCCGCATCTGCTGCAGGATATCGGGGTAGCCCTCTTTTTTGTTGCAGTCCGTCTCATAGGCCGCATATACAGAATACAGCGCCCTCCTGGCCTCCTGGCCTCCTTCCGTGGCGCTTAAGTCAAACACGCCATCCGCATCCCTGGGCAACGCCTTGATTCGCTCCACGAGCTCCGCCGTTTTCACCGCCTCGCCCTGGCGCGCCTGCTCCAGAGCCTGTTCCAATTCTTTTTTCATGGTTTTTCATTTCCTTTCTCGATTTTAGTTCCTAGGCGATTGCGAAACTTCCTTTCAGGCTACAGGGATTGGGCAATATATACAAAATAAGGGCGACCTGCCACTGCATGAAGCTAATTTGTGAAACAAATTTGCTTCCAAGCCCGTTTTTGTATATATTGACCGTGTTAGATCTTTTTCTAACACAAGTTCCGT
>CAMWSA010000086.1 GCA_947176785.1 uncultured Lachnospiraceae bacterium | reverse complement strand
GGATCATACGAATCAAAAGCCGCCATTTTCCGCCAAAAGATTCCGAGAGACTATATGAAAAGAACTTTTCCTTTGCACTGTTCCCTCGGAACAATATAGATTTCTTTTACCTCTATACCCTGTTTTTTACCGGCATGGCATAATGAATATTGGACTGTGCCTCAATCGCTACCACCAGATAAGCAATTTTGTTGTCTGTTATTGCTGTTACTGCTTTGATAACATCCCGCATCCGTTGAACAGACTGTTTTTCACCATAATAGTTGAAGGCAAAAATTTCATTCTGTCTTATATATTTGATTGTTGCAGTATCTTTAGCGCCCATAAATTCCGCCACCTTCATAGCGTCCCCTCTGCTAACATTATATCACATTTCACACAGATTTCACTACAAAAATAATTGCTGTCTGCTAATACGACTCCCAACAGCAGACTCCGTACCGCAGACAGCTTTTTTCACATATACTTGCCACTTTCCTCGCCGCACAGCTTGTGCCCATTCTCCTTCAGCTTTTCGTCCAGATTTTCAAATTCCCTCTGAGCCAGTTCCTTCGTCACATCTGTATAGATGTCCAGCGTCGTGGAAACATCCTTATGCCCCAGAACCTCCTGAACCACCTTGACATTGATATTAGCTTCAATCATCCTGGTCGTAAAGGTGTGTCGCAAAGAATGACAGCTGAAAGGCGGCAAAAGTATCGGATTCTTTACTCCGCTTTCCAACTGCTTATCATTGCAGTTCCGGATAATCCGCCGTATCGCCTTATTCAAAGTTCCCTGGTGCTGTACTCCGCCAAAACGGTTGATGAAGATAAAATCCGTATAACCGTCGATCACCGCGGTACACTTTAATCCAAACTGCTCCTGATACTTCTTTTCTTCCAGAAAATACGGCGTAATCTCCTCTCCATTGATGATGTACTGATGGGGGAGCCTGGCACCCAGGTTCTCCTGCCGCCCTGGAGGCTCCTGGCAGTCTCGTAGCGCACGCCCTCTCCCAGCAACTCGTCCGTGAAGGAAAACGCCTCTGCATTCTGCACCACCCTGTACCTGTCCGTCACGATCCCCAGGACGCTTCCATCCCTGTCCCGCACATTTGCCTTGAATCCCGGGATAACGCCGTTTCCGTCCGCCGTCATGATGTCTTTCTGGATCACGTTCCATTCCAGCTCCGCAAGGCGCAGCGCCGCAACTGAATCAGGAGCCTCCATTACCATTGTGCCAAGACCGTGCCAGGGCTTTTCCCTGACGTAAAACATGGATCCGGACGGCTGCGCGCCCTGGTGCTTGACGACAGGTATCTGATCCCGAAGGAAGACCTATTAGATTTCATCAGAACACTTCCTTATGCATGATCCCAAACATCCATGAGCGCAGGAGGTTTCTAAAGCGCACACTGACATACACACCCACAAAAAGAACTCCGGCGTATCCCGTCGGAGTTCCACTACAAAGTCTCATGATATTTGTCTAATGACACACCTATATAGTGTATGCAAAAGACTTTTTCCACGTCTCTCTTTCCAAAAATCTTCCTATCTCTGCAAAAGCCTTGCATCATTTGGCACAAGATTGGCGCAAAACCTGTATTTGGCACAAAGGAAATCACCCGCAAGTCCGCATAAATACTGGATTCTACTTCTCCACGTTCCGCATTGTCGCCACCTGATAAGGAAATTTTTTGTTTTCAGTTCGTCAAGCCCCTTTTCTTCAAGGTCTGCTTTCAGTTCGCCTTTGATTATGTCTGCCTGTTCCTGAAGCTGTGCAATCTGTTCTTCCAGTGCGGATAATTTCTTGATGCGGTTCTCAATCATTCTTTCTGTCATGGTGACTTCTCCTTTCAATTTCAGCCCCGAAAGAATCTTCCTGACTATTGGTATTGCCCTATTGCTCACTCACAGGTATATGGCTTTCGGTATCGGGTGCTTTCGGCTCTCTCGGCTGTTGTGTTCCTTGTTGATAGTATCCGAATCAGAGTTCCAAAAGGCGATAAAGCAAAGGTTCAGGAACATGCCGCCAGTATGGGGGAAAGTACAAATGCTTTCGTTGTTCGGGCAATCACCGAAGCGATGAACCGTGACAGACAAAAGCAGGACTAACTACCGGATGTCTGCCCAGAAATTTCAGGGTGACGGCTCTGTCTTGTTTGGGTAATAGATATTTAGGGGAACGCCTGATAAGAAAATGAGAGGGCAGCAGGCAGACGGCTTTTGCAATCACATTACAATAAACGTGCGTTTGGCTCTTGAATCCTGCTGCCGAATTTGCTATATTATAGACAGAAAAAGGGAAAGCCATAGAAACGGCTCTACCCCAAATCACAACAAGCTAAACCGTTATAAACGGCAGGCCGTCACTATTGCAGTAGTGGCGGCTATTTCTTTCCCTTAAAAATCTGATAAAGCAGACTGATAAGGGCAACAATGAACGTACAGAACAAAAAGAAATCCTGATATGTAATCATTGCATCGCCCTCCTTTCTTTCGTCTGGAGGGCTGTTATACCCTCCGCAAAATACAAGAGGGGTAAAGCCGCCTTTGGCTCTATGGTTTCCCATGAATGGAGTATAGCACACATTTCTTTTTCAGACAATGCCTATATTAAGTTTTAAAGCCTATTTTAGCCCTTTATCCCCTACCCTTATAATTTCTACCCTTGCGCCATTTCAAGCCGAAGATTACTTATTTGGCACTTTAAAATGCAAAACGCACGATAAGCAAATTATACAGAACGAAACTGGACTTTCAGAAAAAGCCATAGATGCACTTCACTATCTTGCTGTGCTTGACAGTGCTCTCGCAGCCGAACCAGATCTGAATACCATAAATACATTATTGGAACAATTGAATTTTCAGTATAATAACATTATCCATGCAATCACAGAGTATTTACGAAGTAACGGCTAATCTAAAGATACCTGGTATGATATTCATAGTGAAGCACTATCCGAAAAGAAGCCTCTTATAGATACGGATAGGGTAGTACGCATTCCTGCTCATTCAGATATTTTTGATAATCTTTTATTGATGGATATACAAAAAAGAATAGTAAATTTAAAAACCAATTTAAAGAAAGCACCCGATACCAACTAAGGTATTGAGTGCTTTTTTCTTTAAACTCTATTGAATTGAGATAAATTTGAGATAAAACAGCCATTCCGGCAGCAGTGCAACAACAAACTTTCCTTTATTTTCAGGCTTTTCCGGTTCTAAAATCAGTTAAGGCTTTTCATCGTCGGGAACAGCAGTACATCCCGGATCGCCGGGCTGTCAGTGAGCAGCATCACCAGTCGGTCAATGCCGTAACCGATACCACCCGTAGGCGGCATACCGATCTCCAGGGCGTTCAGGAAGTCCTCGTCCGTGTGGTTCGCCTCCTCATCCCCGGCGGCAAAAGCCGCATCCTGGGCAGCAAAGCGCTCCCTCTGGTCCAGGGGGTCGTTTAACTCGGAATAAGCGTTACACATCTCCCAGGTGTTGATAAACAGTTCAAAACGCTCCACCTTCTCCGGATCGCCGGGCTTCTTCTTGGTCAGAGGGGAAATAGCCAGGGGATGATCCGTCACAAAGGTGGGCTGTACCAGGTTCTTCTCGCAGTACTCCTCAAAGAACAGATTGATGATATCCCCCTTGGTGTGGCGGGCCTCATACACAATATGGTGCTGGTCTGCAAGAGCCTTGGCGGCCTCGTCGCCCTCCACCGTGTCAAAATCCACCCCTGCATACTTCT
This sequence comes from uncultured Lachnospiraceae bacterium, assembly GCA_947176785.1. Classification (GTDB taxonomy): domain Bacteria; phylum Bacillota; class Clostridia; order Lachnospirales; family Lachnospiraceae; genus Acetatifactor. The sequence continues at coordinate 7,722 of CAMWSA010000086.1, read as the reverse complement.
TGATGCAGTCATTCATGGTGATGCGCTCAAAGGGCTTGCCAAAGTCGATCTCCATGCCGTTATAGGTGATGACAGTGGTACCGCATACGGTCTGGGCCAGATAGCGAAACATGCTCTCCGTCAGTTCCATCATGCCCTCATAGTCCGTATAAGCCTGATACAACTCCATCAGAGTAAATTCCGGGTTGTGGCGGGTATCCACACCCTCGTTTCGGAACACCCGGCCAATCTCGTAGACGCGCTCCAGACCGCCCACGATCAGTCTCTTTAAATACAGTTCCAGGGAAATACGCAGCTTCACATCCTCGTCCAGCGCATTGTAATGGGTCTCAAAGGGCCTGGCTGCCGCGCCGCCTGCGTTTGGTACCAGCATGGGGGTCTCCACCTCCATGAAGCCTCTGCCGTCAAGGAAATTACGGATTTCCTTGATAATTCGAGAGCGCTTGATAAAGGTATCCTTCACCTCGGGATTCATGATCAGGTCCGTATATCTCTGGCGGTAACGGATATCCGTGTTGGTCAGCCCATGGTACTTCTCCGGCAAAATCTGCAGGCTCTTGGTCAGCAGGGTCACATGGAAGGCATGTACGGAGATTTCCCCCGTCTTGGTGGTGAACACCTCCCCTTCAATACCCACGATATCACCCACATCATACTTTTTAAAATCCGCGTAGGCTTTCTCGCCGATGCTGTCACGGGCCACATAACACTGGATATTGCCGGGCAAATCCTGGACATTGCAAAAAGAAGCCTTGCCCATAATGCGCTTGGACATCACACGCCCTGCTATGCGCACGGTCTTACCCTCCAGTTCCCCATAGTTGTCCTTGATCTCTGTACTGTGATGGGTTACGTCATATTTGGTGATCTGAAAGGGGTCCTTGCCCGCCGCCTGCAAATTTGCCAGCTTTTCCCTTCTCACCTTCAGCAGCTGGCCGATGTCCTGCTGCTGTTCCTGCTTTGTCTGATTGTTACGTTCTTCCGCCACTTTTTTCTCCTTATTATAAGTTCCGCATCCGCCCTCCCAGTCCCATTCCCGGCAGAACAATTTCTGTCCAAAATGCGGCCAGGAATTGTTCTGGGCACTGTGCGGGCAGATGCTGTTTCAAGTTCCGCATCCGCCCTCCCAGTCCCATTCCCGGCAGAACAATTTCTGTCCAGAATGCAGCCGGGAATTGTGTAGTCAGATGCTGTTTATACTCATGGCCGCTAAAGTTTTCCAATTCCTGCGGCCGTGAGTATAAGTGTCCGACAATTAGTTGCTCCTCTGAATCTCCAGTACCTTGTACGCAAATGTGCCTGCCTGGGTCTCTACCTCCACGGTGTCACCGATCTTTCGACCCAGCAGCGCCTTGCCTACGGGACTCTCGTTGGAAATTTTCCCTTTCAGGCTGTTGGCCTCAGTGGAGCCTACAATCTTATACTCCAGTTCCTCGCTGTACTCGATATCCAGCAGCTTGACACGGCAGCCGATGCTGATCTTGTCCAGATCCACCTCTTCCTCAACCACTACCTCCGCGTTCTTCAGGATTTTTTCCAGTTCCTCAATACGGGCCTCGATATCTCTCTGCTCGTCCTTTGCCGCATCATACTCGGCATTCTCGGACAGATCCCCCTGTTCTCTGGCCTCCTTGATCTTCTGGGCCACCTCCTGGCGCTTCACCACCTTCAGTTCGTGAAGCTCCTCCTCGTACTTTTTCAGACCCTCATAGGTCAAAATGTTTTTCTTTTCCTGCATTCTAAAATACCCTTCCTTCTTTTTATATATTTATAGTAAACTTTCTGTCTTCCCAATTAGCAACCCGTATTATACTGAATTTTCCAAGTAGTGTCAAGTACTACTTGCTGTAACCTGCTCTCCCTGCAAGTACAAAGACCGGACATTGCGTATCCAGCTGGTGATCCACACAATGTCACGGGTAAAACCTTTGATTATTAGTCACAGCCTTTGTTTTATGGGAAAGCTGCACCTTCTACGGCACGACACAGGATCTGCTTTACAAGTCCCTGGTTCTTCCTACTCCAAGTCTCTCCACAAGGTCTTCAAGGATACATACCGCACCCCCAACGGCCGGTCCTCCAGCAGATGCCGCTTCTCCTCCATGGCCCCCATGTCCCACCACATGCTGCCCGGCTTAAGCCCCGTCACGGGGACATCCGCCGCTTCCGTGAAATCCAACACCAGGCAGGGAACCCCATAGCCGCGCAGATACTGACTCAGCCCCGGATATGATGGCGCTTTTTTCACTGCCTCCTCCGCCTCCTGCACGGCATCCTCCCGGTCCTGGCTCCCCAGTATCCGCCACTGGGTCACCAGGCCGTATTCCTCGTCGATCCACTCCTGAAGTTCCTCCATACCTCTGGGTTCGTAATCCAGGTAAAAATCAATTCCTCTGGCACGCCGGGCCAGCTTTGGAAGCCAGGCAGACATGCCCGGATCATATCCCAGCACCAGAATCTGGGAAAGCTGCTGCCACCCCTCCACATTGTCCAGCAGAGTCTGCAGCTGCTCGGGCCCGCCATACCGGTCATAGGCCGGAACCCGCCACACCCGCAGCCACTCCACCGTCATACGGTGCCTTTGCAGAAATCCCTGAAAACTCCTGTCCCATACCTGATAGTCCGGAAAATATCTGTGAAGCTCCCGCAGGCTTTCCTCCGTCCGCATACCGCCGGCCCCTTTATTCTTGCCACGGCTGCCCTCCTCCATGCAGCGCTCCTTAATCTTGTCCCATATCACGCCGCACACATGAGAGGGCTGTCCCCACGCCTCCAGATAGGCTTCCAGCAATGTTACCCGGCTCAGACGCATCTGCCCCAGCCGCAGGCACTCCACAGCCACAGGCTCCCGGTTTCCCTTATTTCCTTTTTTTACCATAAGATATACCACATGTTCCATGCCATAATTTATGTGGTAATTTTCCAAAATATACATTCGGATACTATACTGACGACGGTTAAGGTTTTCCTTCTTACACAACACACGCTGCATAATCGGGCAGCATTTGCCGCGCAGGGAGCAACATCTAATCAGTTATGAATATAACCGGCCTCTGCCTTACATGCTGCTGTGATCTGCAAAAATCTCCTCCAGCCCCGCCAACAACTCCTCCATGGTCTCCATGGTGTTGATGGTCTGCCGGAAGCGGGCGGAATGGGGATAGCCCGCCGTGTACCAGGCCAGGTGTTTGCGCATCTCCCGCACCGCCGTGTATTCTCCCTTGTATTCCAGCTGCAATGCCGCATGCCGCCGCACCAGTTCTTTTACCTCATGGGGATCGGGCCTGGAAGGGACCGTGCCTGTCTCCAGATACTGCGTTACTTCCCGGAATATCCAGGGATTTCCCTGGGCGGCCCTGCCGATCATAACCCCGTCGCAGCCCGTGTGCTTCAGCAATGCCTCCGCAGACCCGGCATCTGTCACATCTCCATTTCCGATCACCGGGATTTTCACCGCATCCTTCACTGCCGCAATGATATCCCAGTCCGCCCTGCCGCTGTAATACTGCTGCCTGGTGCGTCCATGCACCGTCACCGCCGCCACGCCGCAGCCCTCCGCGATCCGGGCGATCTCCACCGCGTTCACGTGTTCTTCGTCAAAGCCCTTGCGGAGCTTCACGGTCACCGGCTTAGAGATGGCTTTCACCAGCCTGGTCAAAATCTCCTCCACCAGCCTGGGGTTCTTCATCAGGGCCGAACCCTCGCCGTTGTTTACCACCTTGGGCACCGGGCATCCCATATTCAGATCCAGTATGGAAAAGGGCCTCTCCTGGATTCGCTTTGCCATCTCGCTGATGATGTCCGGGTCCGACCCAAACAGCTGTAGGGACACCGGCATCTCCTCCGGGTGGATTTCCAGAAGCTGTTCGGTATTCCTGTTCCCATAATAGATTGCCTTGGCGCTGACCATCTCCATACAGATCAGCCCTGCTCCCTGCTCTTTGCACAATATGCGAAATGGCAGGTCTGTCACACCTGCCATGGGAGCCAAGATAACATTGTTGTCCAGAATCACATCCCCTATTTGTAATACGCTCATGCTTTTCCTCTGTTTTTCTCGTATATGATCCGCAGACCGTCCAGCGTCAGGAAAGGATCATAGAAATCAATGGTATCGGTCTCTTCCGCAATCAGCCGTCCAAGGCCGCCGGTGGCAACCACCTTCATATCCGGGATGCCCGTTTCCTCCTTCACCTTCTTGATAATATATTCTGTCTGGCCGATCTGCCCGTACACCAGCCCCGCCTGCATACTGCTGATAGTCTCCTGGGCCAGAATGGACTTGGGCTTTTTGATCTCTATATTGGGGAGCTTGGCCGTCTCCTTCCACAGGGCCTCCGAACTGATGCGGATGCCGGGAGCCGTGATGCCTGCCGCAAAATGCCCCTGCTGCGTCACATAGTCATAAGTGGTAGCCGTATTGAAATCAATAACCAGGACCGGCCCGCCATATCTCTCAAAAGCAGCCACCGCGTCCACAATCCTGTCTGCGCCTATGGCCCTGGGGTCTTCCGTGACGATTTTGATGCCGGTCTTGGTCCCCGGCCCTACGGTCAGTACCTGGCTGGTCACATAGCGGGTGATCCCTCCCATCAGGGAATGCATCACGTCCGGCACAACACTTGCCACTGCCATGCCTTCAATGGACTGGGCCTTGACCCCTCTGGCCGCCAGCATCTGTGTCATCATGACACCATATTCATCGGAAGTTCTGAGGGTTTTGGTGGTCATACGAAAAGTAGCCTTCATCTCCCGCTCACCATAAATGCCACAGGTTATGTTGGTATTGCCCACATCAACTACCAAGATCATTCTTAGCCTCCCATCCGCCTACTTCCGCAGGCATTATAATCTGTATTCTGTACCGTTACGCTCACCTCCGCCCGCGCATCGCCGCCCTATCCGCAATATTGCGCCAATCCGTATTCGGAGGTTTCTCCCGCAGGCTTCCTCTCTCCTGCATATCGCGGGCCGGGCATACGCTATTGCGTCGATCCGTAATGGATATCCTTCCCTCGCTCCTGTATATCGCAAGCCGAACCGGACATATATCCTAAAAACCTCCCTCTTGCCTGCATAGCCAGGGTTTCGTCTGCGTTAATGCGCCGCTCCGTATCCGGAGGCTTCACTTCCGGCTTCCAGTATCCCTGACAAGTCCTCTTTCAGGATAAAAACCCTGTAATACAAGCTCAAGGATTCCAAAAGCTCCTGCCGCTTCCTGCGGATTTCCGACACCAGCAGGCCGCTGCTGATCTCGTCATAATAGATATCGTCGTCATCCGCGTTGGTCTCCAGGGATACGGAGCCGTCAGGCTCAAACACAATGGTAAACACGCCTCCCACCTCCTCGGTGAACAGCACGCAGATAATATGCAGTTCCTCCTGGATAGACTGCGGAATGCCTTTGAATGCCTGGTTATAATAATATTTCTGCTCATAGGCGTTGGCGCCGCAGAGTACCACCCGTTCCTGTTCCATTAATCCCTCTTTCCCGTATACCGGAATCTGCGCCGGCCCAAGCTTCTGTGGGCCTGCCAGTTTCCGCCGCACTACACATAGCCATAGATGCCTCTGACAGACACTTCTCCCGCATACACCGCCGTCACATTGTCATCCGCATCCTCCACCAGAAGCTCTCCTCCGGCGTTGATCCCTCTGGCGGTGCCCTCCCACTCTCCTTTGGGGTCCAGCACCCGCACTCTGCGGTCCCGGTTCACCAGCATCCCATTATAACTCCCCAGAAACGGTGTCAGATCCCCTGCGGCCACGAAGGCATCATAGTCCCGCTCAAAGGCTTCCATCACAAATTGCAGCAATGCCCCCTTGGAGACAGACTGTCCGCAGACCGCCTCCACAGATGTAGCATGTTCCCGAATCCCCTCCGGGAAATCCTGGCAAGCCACATTGATTCCCACACCACAGACCACATAGTGAATATACTCCCGCTCCACGCTCATTTCCGTCAAAATACCACAGACCTTTTTGCCCTCCAACAGCACATCATTGGGCCATTTGATGCCAGGCTCCCTGCCGGTGAGCCTGTGAATGGCAAAGGCCACGCTGTGGGCCATCACCAGCGTCAGCATAGACGCCTGCTCCGGCGCAAAATCCGGCCTCAGTAATATGGTGAAATAAATATTCGCTCCCGGCGGCGACTGCCAACTCCTGCCCCGCCTGCCCCGTCCGGCGGTCTGCTCATCCGCCACAAACAAAGCGCCATGGGGGGCATCCTCCTCCCCCGCCTGCTTGGCCAGCAGATTGGTAGAACCGGTAACCCGGTGAAAATGCAACTCCGCCCCGGCCCAGGCAGTGTGAATGCGGCTGCGCAGTTCATTCTCCCCGTAGACCTCCGCCTTCACCAGCTTGTACCCCCGGTTCTGCACCGCCTCAATCTCATAGCCCTCCTTCTTCAGCTGCCCCACTGCCTTCCAGACAGCCGAACGGGTCACTCCGAAACGGCGGCACAGTTCCTGCCCGGAAATATAATCATCGCTCTCCCGAAGCAATGCCAGTATCTCCGCCTTCATCTATCTCTCGCTCCAGCCCAGGGTAGCCGCCATCACAGCCTTGATGGTATGCATACGGTTCTCGGCCTCCTCAAACACCAGAGACTGCTTTGAGGCAAATACCTCGTCCGTCACCTCCATCTCGGTGATACCGAACTTCTCCCCAACCGCTGCGCCAATCTTGGTTTTCAGATCATGGAAAGCAGGCAGACAATGCATAAAGACTGCCTGGGCTCCTGCGTTCTCCATTACCCTCCTATTCACCTGATAATTCCTCAGATCCGCAATGCGTTCCGCCCAGATCTCATCAGGCTCTCCCATGGACACCCACACATCGGTGCAGATCACATCCGCCCCCTTCGTGCCGTCCTCCACATCCTCGGTCAGCGTGACGCTGCCGCCGCTTACCGCCGCAATCTCCCCGCACTGCTTCACCAGCTCCCCGCCCGGGAAATACTTTGCGCTGGTACAGGCCGTAAAATGCATCCCCAGCTTGGCACACAGCACCATCAGGGAATTGCCCGTATTATACCGGGCATCCCCCATATAAGTGAGCTTAATCCCCTTCAGATACCCGAAATGCTCCCGAATCGTCAGCGCATCCGCCAGCATCTGTGTAGGATGAAACTCGTTAGTCAGGCCATTCCATACAGGCACCCTGGAATACTGAGCCAGCTCCTCCACGATCTCCTGCCCAAATCCCCTGTATTCAATGCCCTCAAACATACCGGACAACACCCTTGCCGTATCCGCAATACTCTCCTTCTTGCCGATCTGCGACCCGCTGGGGTCCAGATAAGTAGTCCCCATCCCCAGATCATGGGCCGCCACCTCAAAAGCACACCGGGTTCTGGTGCTGGTCTTCTCAAAAATAAGAGCCACATTCTTCCCCCTCAAGGTGTCCACCAACGCGCCCTGCTTTTTCTTCTCCTTCAACTCCGCCGCCAGATCCAGCAAATACAGAATCTCCTCCGCACTATAATCCAACAGCTTTAAAAAATCCCGTCCCTTTAAATCCATCTCTCCCTCTTTCCGCACAGGAAGGCCCGCCAAACCGCGCATTGATAAGACCGACTACCGGCTTAGCCTGCCACCACATGCCCTTATCTCTCAAAAATAAGTATTTAGTACTACTATACTGCATTTCTCACCATTTTTCAAGAGGGGGAATCCCATGCTTCTTTTAAGATAGCAATTTGATAATCATTACAAGTCC
>CAMWSA010000085.1 GCA_947176785.1 uncultured Lachnospiraceae bacterium | reverse complement strand
GGCCATATATTCATCGCCGGGATTGTGTGTTGGTAGGGAGTATGCGGAACTAAAACAGCATACTCCCGTACAACGCACTGATGAATAGATGGACGCCTTAAGCGGCCATATATTCATCGCCGGGATTGTGTGTTGGTAGGGAGTATGCGGAACTAAAATAGGAGGAATCTTACATGGGCAATAAGTATGCAGGCACACAGACGGAAGATAACTTGAAGGCGGCATTTGCGGGGGAGTCCCAGGCGTACACAAAGTATACCCACTTTGCCGCATCGGCCAGGAAGCAGGGCTATGAGCAGATTGCAGCCATATTTCAGGAGACTGCCAATAATGAAAAGGAACATGCCAAGCTGTGGCTGGAGGCGCTGCAGGATATAGGCAGTACGGATAAAAATCTGGCAGTGGCGGCTGACGGCGAGAACTTTGAGTGGACGGAAATGTACGATGAATTTGCAAAGACGGCGGAGAAAGAAGGGTTTCCCGAACTGGCAGCGAAGTTTCGTCTGGTGGGCGAGGTGGAAAAGCATCATGAGGATAGATACCGCGCTTTGCTCCAGAACGTGGAGACAGCGGCAGTGTTTGAGAAGAGTGAAGTGAAGGTGTGGGTATGCCGCAACTGCGGTCATATCGTGGTGGGCACCGGTGCGCCGGAGGTATGCCCGGTATGCCTTTACCCCAAGGCTTATTTTGAAATGTATGCCGAGAATTATTAAGGAATGGGAAAGCTGGTATTTCTTTAGGAAAAACGAGAGTGGACAACATGGACAAGACAATGGAAAATCTGCTTTGCGAATGGTCCGTTGCCGTGGGGAGGGGCGATATGCCGCTGCGTCAAGGCCCGCATTTGTCCTTGCTGTCTGCTTTTTTGTTGCCAATGGAGACGATGCTGCTGCCATTGCTGTGGTGGGCGGGTGGAACGGATTGGCAGCCGGCGCAATCTAAACGTTACATAATGCACGTGGAATGAGGTTCTATTTGGCGTGGGGATCAGGTAAAATAGTCCCTGCAGACAGAAATTCCAAGTTATGCTCCAGCAGGCGACAAACCAAGCGATGTACACCTTCCTTGGGTGAATGCCACAAGGGAAAATATTTTCGGCAGGACTATTGACCTTCTAAATATGTAGAAAGTTATGAGGGAGAGAGATGACAACCGGTGAAAAGCTAGCCATGCTTCGCAAGCGAAAAAACATAACGCAGGAACAGCTGGCTGAGATATTGGGAGTGTCAAGGCAGTCCGTCTCCAGGTGGGAAATGGATCAGGCGTTTCCTGAGACGGAGAAGCTGATTCGGCTGTCCGGGCTGTTTTCCTGCAGTATAGATTTTCTGCTCAGCGAAGTGCTGGACGGAAAGAAACAGATGGCGGCAGAAATTTCAGCGGATAGCTGTGTGGCCTTTATCAGGGAGTGGGAAAGGTACTGGAAGGGAAGATGCGGAACTTAAAATAGGAGGAGTTACAAATGGAGAAGCTTTCAAATGAAGCAGCGGCAATTTTGACGGAGTGGTTCGGACAGGACACAATCATCTCCCTGGCTACCATGGAGGGAGACCGGCCCAGTGTGCGCAGGGTCAACGGCTATTATGAAGACGGGGCCTTCTATGTGATCACCTATGGACTGTCTGACAAGATGCGACAGATTGCCCAAAATCCTGTGGTGGGCGTCTGTGGGGACTGGTTCACCGCCCATGGCGAAGGGGTGAATCTGGGTTATTTTGGAAAAGCTGAGAATGCAGAAATGGCAGAGAAGCTGCGAAAGGTCTTTGCCGCCTGGATCGACAACGGGCACAATAATTTTGAGGACGAAAACACCTGTATTCTGTGTATCCGCCTAACGGACGGCGTGCTGCTTTGCCATGGCACAAGATATGAAATAGACTTTCGGAAATAGGGATTGAGAGCAGGCATTTTCCTCTCCCAAATGGGCATCCTAATCTTATGGAGACGAAGAAAAACAAGGGAAATGCGAGAAAAATTGACTTTTATGTACTTCTGTTTTTTCTGCTGGCTTTTGCGGGCTGGCTGTGGGAGGCGGGGATCTGCCTGGTGACACAGCAGAGTCTGGTCAACAGAGGGGTGTACTATGGCCCTTACCTGCCCATCTACGGCGTGGGCGGGCTTCTATTATGGTTTTTATTACAGAAGCTTTATCAGAGGCCCTTTGTGACATTCCTGCTGGCGGCAGTCATCTGCTCTGTGCTGGAGTACGGTGCCAGCGTCCTGCTGGAATGGAAATGGGGGATGCGCTGGTGGGATTACAGTGGGTATTTTCTGAACCTGAACGGCCGGATATGCCTTTTGGGAGCGGTGTGTTTTGGATTGGGCGGCATGCTGCTCAACTGTTATCTGCTGCCATACTACATGAGACTGTATCACCGGATCAGGCCCGGATGGCGTCTGATCCTCTGCGGCATCCTGCTGGCGGTTTTTTTTCTGGATATTACCTATTGTGCGGTAAAGCCCCATACAGGCCAGGACATTGCGTGGTGAATGTCCTGGCCTGTATTTTATACTATACTCACGAAGGGTTGGATTTTCCTTCCTGTACATCCCATACTGCCCGATTATGCAGTATGGGGAGTACGGGAATTGGAAAATCTTAGCGTTCGTTAGTATAACTCCCAGAGGAAATCCCGTACCGTTACAGGTTGGCGAACTGCGCCATATACAGGTCATAATAGAAGCCTTTTCTTTCCATCAGTTCCGCAGGTGAGCCCTGTTCCGCGATGCCTCCGTTATTGATGACAAATATGCGGTCCGCATTCTGGATGGTAGAGAGTCTGTGGGCGATGACAAAGCTGGTACGCCCTTTCAGCAGGGACTCGATTCCCTGCTGGACCAGTATCTCCGTGTGGGTGTCAATGCTGGAGGTGGCCTCGTCAAGGATAAGAACCCTGGGCTGGGAAACCATGGTCCTGGCAAAGGCAATCAACTGCCTTTGGCCTATGGATAAGCCGGCTCCCTGCTCTTTCAACTCCGTATTGTAGCCCTTTTCCATTTTCATTATAAATTCATGGGCATTGACGGCCTGGGCAGCGGCGATGATCTCCTCGTCCGTGGCGTCAAGCTTTCCGTAGGCGATATTGTCCCGTACGGTTCCGTGAAAGATAAAGTTGTCCTGGGTCATGACTCCCATCTGTTTGCGGAGAGAGTCGATCTTCACCTTTTTCAGATCGTATCCGTCAATGCGGATGGTTCCCCTCTGAATGTCGTAAAATCTGCTGATCAGGTTGACGATGGTAGTCTTGCCTGCGCCCGTAGGGCCTACCAGCGCAATGGTCTCGCCGGGACTGGCGGTAAAGCTTACATGATCCAGAACCTTGGTTTCGTTCTCGGTTCCTTCATCATAGGTAAAGGACACATCTTCAAAGGACACCGTCCCGGTTATCTCGGGGAGTTCTCCCGCGTCGGGGGCGTCCTGGATCTCCGGCTCCGTATCTAGAATATCAAAGACCCGTTCCGCCGCCGACAGATTGGTGACAAGTTGGTTTAAAAAGGTACTCAGGTTGGCTATGGGGTTCCAGAACATGGTGGCATAGGAGCCGAAAGCCACCAGCACGCCCAGGGATATCTCGGGGGCACTGATCAGCTTTACACCTACCAGATACAGCATCATGAGACTGACTCCCCAGGAGGTGTCAATAATCGGGAAAAACAGGTCCGCAGCGCGGCAGGCATGGATAAAGGAGGAACACTGTTCCTGGGCAAGCTCATTAAACTGATTTCTGGTCTCCTCTTCAGCGTCCAGGCTCTGTACCACCCTGATTCCCGCCACATCCTCATGTACATACGCATTTACATTGGAGGCTTTTTTACGGACAAGCTGCCATCTCACATGGTTGGTTTTTTCCACCAGAAAAATCCCCACTGCCATGAAGGGCAGGGTACACAGGGCAGCCAGGGCCAGCCGCCAGTCCTTGACAAACATGATCACCAGCACCCCGATAATGGTGAGGGTATTAGGGATGATATTGGTGACTGCCTTGGAAAGCACATCCTTAAGGGAATTCACGTCGCCAATGATCCTTGCCAGTATCTTTCCGCTGGGGCGGCTGTCAAAGAACGTAAAGGAAAGGGACTGGATATGTTCGTATACATCCTCGCGTATGGATAAAATAATCTTATTGGATATATAGGACATTACATATATCCGGATTTTCACCATGATCACATACAGGATGTTGACGGCCACCGCAAAGGCGGCCAGGCGAAGCAGCCCGTCCATGTCAAATTTTGCCACATAATCGTCGATGGCGGTTTCTATTAACAGGGGATTATACAGGCTGATCCCCACCGTAATGGTCATGGCCACCAGAACCAGGATTACCTCTTTCGAGTATCCTTTCAGATATCCCAGCAGCCGGGTCACGATCTTTTTAGCATCCGTTGCCTGTATATGTTCATCTTCACGAAATGAATTTACAGCCAATTATACCACCTCCTTCTGTTCCGGGTATTGCGCCATATATGTGGCGTAGTACAGCCCTCTGCGTGCCAGCAGTTCTTCGTGGGTGCCCCTTTCGGCGATCCGGCCCTTATCCAGGTAGATGATCTCGTCCGCGCCCCGCACTGCGGAAATCCGATGGGCAATAATGATCTTGGAGGAATCGGTTATGGTCTTCAGCATCATCTGGATCTCATGCTCCGTTTCCATGTCCAGGGCGGAAGTGGAATCGTCCAGGACCAAAACGGGACTTTTTTTGGAGAGCGCTCTCGCAATGCTGATGCGCTGCTTCTGACCGCCGGAAAGCCCGACTCCCTTTTCGCCGATCACGGTATTGTACTGCTCATCCATTTTTTCAATGAAACCCTGTGCCTGCGCCATCCTGGCAGCTCTTTTTACTTCCGGCAGTCCCATGGAATACCGCCTGCCCATTTTGATGTTTTCCTCGATGGTGTCGGAGAAGAGAAAAACATCCTGCATGACCACGGAACTGGTGCTGCGCACCTGGGAAAGCTCCATGCTGCGGATATCCGTGCCGTCGATGAAGATATTTCCCTCACTGGGGTCATAGAACCGCTGCAGAAGATTGATCAGGGAACTCTTTCCGGAGCCTGTGGCCCCCATGACGCCGAGCGTCCTGCCTCTGGGAAGATCAATATCAATTCCGGACAGGATGGTGTTTCCGTCCAGAGTCAGTGCCACATTCTCGAATTTCAGATCCCCCTGTATCCGGTCAAGATGTACGGCGTTTTCGCTTTGGACAAGCCTGGGCTTTTCGTCGGCAATCGCCTTGATCTTCTTGTAGGAGGCAAAAGAGGAGGACAGTTCGTTTGCCAGTTCGGCAAACATATCCAGGGGCCAGGTACAATCTCTGGAATACTCCACGAAAGCCACCAGGGAACCCAGATCCATTTTTCCCCGGACAACCAGGACACCGCCGAGAATGGCGCAAACCACGGGAAGTACGGCTCCTATAAAATGATAAACGGGATAAAATCTCGCCACGATGCGGGCCTGCTCCATATTTAACTGATAATAGTGCTTATTGTGCTTCGCAAATTTCTCAATCTCAAATTTTTCTCTGGCAAAAGCTTTTACCGTTCTCACCCCGGCCAGGTTCTCTTCGGCCACGGTGGTAAGTCTTGCGTTTTCCTCACTGATATCCGAGTATACCTTGTCGAATTTCTTCTCCAGGACAAAGCTCAGTCCGCCGCCGAAGATCATTACGGCCAGGGGCAGCAGTCCCAGCAGGGGGCTCAGGGAGAACATGCAGTACAGCACGGAAAAGATGTAGAGGATGATCTGTATGATCAGCATTCCCGTCATGCCGAAGGCGTCCTTTACTTTGTCCACGTCCTCCTTGACTCTTGCCATCAGTTCGCCCGTGTTGGTGTTGTCAAAATAATCCATGGAAAGTGTCTGGAGATGGGCAAACAGGTCTTTTCTCATCTCGGTACCGATGGTCTGGCTGTTTTTATCGAAAGTAAATTCCTTACAATAACCGAACAGGCTTCTGCCGAATCCCAGCACCACCAGAGCCGCCAGCAGGAATCCGAATCTGGAGAAATCCCCGCCTACAAAGGCTTCGTTGACAATGATTTTGGTGATCTGCGGTGTCAGCATCTCCAGAAGAATGGCCAGGATCAGGCTGACAATGGCAAAGGCATAGCTTTTCCAGTATGGAAGTACATAATGTTTTACTTTTTTCAAATAAATCTCCTCCTGTCTTTCCCGGTTTCACATCGCTTAAGTGCCAAAAAACCCGGACAAACGTTGCCCGGGTTTTTAAAAGCATTATTCATAGGATCTTTTCACCTACAAGTGAAAAATCACGTATGCGAAACCGAGGTAACTATGTTGCTTTTGATACAATAGAAGTTGTTTAAACCTGCACACACATTTAAAGTCATTTTTGCTACCTCACTTTCTTTCATATTACCGGCGGGTGACTGAGCCGCAGACATATACTATTCAACCACATTGTTGGAATACTGTCAACTGTTTTATGAGAGAATTTATCTGCTCTTCGATTGATACTCACTTCCGAATAGATTTTCTTTTTTGCACGGCACATAGCTTTTCAAGGAGACCAAATTTTATCCGGTAAAATAAAATATCCCGTTCCAATTGACGAGCAGATGATGTAAAATTAGATATAAAGAATCCCGGGATATAGTGGGCGACATTAGGAATTTCACTTGAAGACCTGCAAAAACCTGCGTATATGGTTTTCACAAGAGTTGAAGGCAGGAATTTCAATGTCGTTTACTGTGAAAGTATTGAATCTTGCCTGCGGCAACCGCGCAGTCAAAATGAGCTTCCTTGCTCATTTTGCAAGACAGCTGCGGTAACACAGGTAAAGCAAGGTATTGCTAAATCCCCGGGCTTCACATATAATATTTATATCACAATCAGGAGGTACCGTCTATGCATTCACCCTTAGAGATCGCCAGAAACTACGTGGAGGTCAGCATACATAAGACACATTTGTCCGCCTTTAAGATGATTATCCTCGGCATGTTCGCCGGATTTTTCATCGGCTTTGCGGGGATCGGGTCCACCACGGCATCCTCCACCATTGTCAACCCCTCGGCGGCAAAGCTGCTGGGAGCTGCGGTGTTTCCCGCGGGCATGGCTATGGTGTTGATCGCCGGAAGTGAACTCTTTACAGGAAATACGCTGATTATCCTGGCCGTGCTGGAGAAGAAGATCACGGTGTTTAAAATGCTGAAAAACTGGTTCTTTGTCTTTATCGGCAATTTCCTGGGGGCGGCGCTGGTGGCTGTAGGCGTGGTCTACGGGCATACGCCCAATCTGTTTGGAGGAGACCTGGCAGGCAGTGTGGTGGCGGCAGGCGCTTCCCGGTGTAACATGAGCTTTTCAGAGGGACTGGTGCGGGGGATCCTGTGCAATATACTGGTCTGTATTGCGGTGTGGATGTCCTTTGGAGCCAAGAATATCTCCGGCAAGCTGATGGCCAGCTTCTGGCCCATCATGCTGTTTGTTCTCTGCGGATTTGAACACAGCGTGGCGGATATGTATTTTGGCACGGCGGCATTGCTGGCCTCCCGGGAATATGAAATTGCCGTGGAGGGACTGACATGGGCGCGGTTTTTTACTAACTGTATGATTCCCGTGACCCTGGGCAATATCATAGGCGGCGCGGGCATCGTGGGCTGCGGCTACTGGCTGGGTTATCTGCGCCATACGCCCCTGAGTCCGGTGTCCAAGGAGGAGGAGCAGGAAGAACTGGATATTGCAGAGGAGTACTACAAATAATTTATTAGTCATGCAGAACAAAGCCTGAGAACAATATTTCAGGCTTTGCTTTTGACAGAAGCCAGGCATCAGGGCTTCGCACGTATATAAAGCAGGACGCCTGTGAAGTATATTATGTGTCTGCGACATGGAGGGCAGGCCAGGCATGGAATGTCAGGGATGCGGTGCCTGAAGCTGCATAAATGCTTTCGGGAAAAGGCAGAGCTTTATACGGAAATATGATACACAGGGGGATGGCCATGTACAATATCGGAATTTGCGATGATGAACAGGCTTTTGCCACAGAACTGGAGGAAATGATCAGGCAATATGCCCGGGAGAGCGGTACGGAGATCCGCACTACCCTGTTCCAAAACGGCAGGGAGTTGATTGAAAGCGAAAAAATCGAGTTGGATTTGATTTTTCTGGACATTCAAATGGATGTTATGAACGGCCTGGAGGCGGCAAAGCGCATCCGGGCCAGGGACGGGAGGGTAAGCATTATTTTCCTGACTTCCCTGACAAAATACGCGCTGGCGGGCTATGAGTATCAGGCGGTGAATTATATTATCAAGCCCATAAAATACGTGCGCCTGAAGAGGGAACTGGACCGGTGGCTGGAGAACTGCCGGCGGGAGGACAGGAGATATATCCTGGTGACCAATGAGGACGGGCACCACAGGGTGGATCTGAGTACCCTGCACTATCTGGAAACCTATAACAGGAATGTGAAATTACATACGGACAGCGGTGATATTATTTCCTACAAAAAGATGAAGGAATTGGAGGCGGAGCTTGAGGATGCCCATTTTATCCGCTGCCATTCCGGTTATCTGGTGAATCTGTTCTTTGTGAAACGGGTGGGCAGGCTGGAGATTACCCTGACGGACGGGGAGACCATCCCCATCAGCCAGCCCAAGCGCAAGCTGGTCATGGAGAAGCTGACCGATTATTGGGGGGACAGGTTGTGATGGAGACCATAATTTCAATTCTGGACAACCTATGTTATGTACTGGGCATTCTATATGTTTTTGTTGTCTATAAGGCGATAGCTGTTGTGATTCCCACAAGGAGACACTGGCTGCTGAAGGTGCTGGCCTTTCTGGTACTCTGGTGTCTGGCCCCGGTGGTTATCTTTTTGAATGACCCGTGGAATATTTCCCTGGCCCTGGTGGGATTTGCGGCCTATATATTTATTTTCTATTCGGGGAAACGGGAGAAAAAAGTAACTGCTTTTTTGATCTTTTATCCCACGGTAATAGCCGTCAATTTTCTACAGCAGAATCTGTTCGGCGACCTGTTCTTTGCTGTCAGCCATGCGCCGTCCCCGAGCCATGGCGCAAACGGAAGTCTGACGAACTGGAGTATGGAGACGTTGCTGCTGAGTACGGCAATCTACACTCTGTCCCAGGCAGTGCGCCTGTTGTTCTGGGGTGGGGCATGGCTTTTCCTGAGAAGATACCGGCAGCAGATCGCTTCGGAGAATATGGAAAAGCGGAGTTGGCTCATTGCGGATGCTGTGATGCTGGTCTCTACCATCTCTGTATTTACCGCCATATTTTTTATCACCCAGGCCAATTATATTGTGTATCCGCTGTGTGTGGTGATTATTCTGGGGGGATTGGTGGGCGTCTCCCTCATCGCCTATATGAGCCGCGCGGAACAGACGGCCCGTGAAGCCCGGCGGCTCCAGCAGCAGTATGCTTATTATGAGGAGAAGCTGAAGTCGGAGGAGACCGTCCGGAGGCTGTATCATGATATGAAAAACCATCTTCTGTTGTTGGAGAGGCAGGACAACTCCGAGGCCCGGCAGATGGCCGCGGACCTGCGCCGGCAGATCGCCGAGTACGAAGATTATATCCATACCGGCAATGAGTTTCTGGATATTATTATCCGGGACAAGGCAAGGCAGGCCAAGGAGGATCAGGTTGATTTTTCCGCGGTGATCCACTTTGAGCAGGGCGGATTCCTGGAACCCATAGACATAAGCACCATTTTTGGCAATGCCTTGGACAATGCCCTGGAGGCCAGCTTAAAGCTGCCTAAGGAGCAGCGTCTGGTCACGGTGAAGGCGGAGTGCGTGCGGGATATGTTGTCTGTGGTGGTGGAAAACAACTGCCTGCCGGGTGAGGCAGGCAGCGAAAAAACCTCCAAGAAGGATAAACTCCTGCATGGCTTCGGAATCAGGAATATCCGGCAGGCTGTGGACAAATATGCCGGACAGTGTCTGATCCGGCAGGGGAAGGATTGCTTTCAGTTAAAGATTCTGCTGCCTTTGCCCTAAATTTTTCTTGCGTTACCACGTCATATATGCTACTATACTTTCAAAGCATATATTTCTTTTCTCGTTTGATAGAGCAATTCACTTTTCAGGATATCAGAAAATCTATGCTTTAAATTCACTAAAAGAACAATTGAAAAAAAGCAGGAGATTTTCGGGCGGGATATATTGAAAGCAGATATTTTCGATGAGTGGGTTTCATCCGGCTTTTCCTGCGTGGCAGGAGGTTGCAATGGGCAGAAAAACAACGATGGGGGGATTTCTCCCTCCAAAGTCGGATGTGGCATTTAAGGAGTTAATGCGTAATGAAGTGGTGCGCAGAAGATTTATCAGTGACGTGCTGAATATTCCTCTGAAGCAGATCAAGACGGTGCGTCTGGAGAATCCTTTTCTGAGCAGGCGAAGCAGAGCGGAGAAGCAATGTATTCTGGATGTCAGGATACAGCTTAATGATGATAGCAGGATCAATGTGGAATTGCAGATTCGGCGTCTGGCCTACTGGGACAAGCGCAGCCTTTTCTATCTGGCAAAGATGTATATAGAGGACTTGTTCATCGGGCAGAAATATGACAGGCTGAAAAAATGTATTGTAATTAGTTTACTTGACTTTGACGGAGATGACCATCCGGGCTACCACAAGGTATATCAGCTGCGGGATCAGAAAGGCAGGCTGTATTCGGATCAATTTGAGATACATATTATTGAATTGAACAAGAAGCTTACAGGGGACATACTGGATGACTGGATTCGCTTTTTTCAAGTGAAAAATCTTGAGGAACTGGATAAATTGCAGAGTGGGAATGCCGGAGTTATGGAAGCAGTAGAAGAGGTAAAGAGAATGAATCTGATCAGAAGTATTAGGCTATGGTATGAAGCGCGTCAGATGTATCAAAGAGATCAATGGGCCATAGAGGACGCCATCAAAGAGGACAGTTGGAACGAAGGCCATGCAGAGGGTGATCTTTTTCGAAGTAAACAGAGCATTCTGGATTTATTGCAGGAATTGGGTGATGTACCTGCGGATGTACGCCGCTGCATTGACAGTGAAAGGGATACAGAGACTTTGCGGAAATGGCACAAATTCGCAGCACATGTAGAAAGCTTCGAAGATTTCAGAGAAAAGATAACCAGGGATATATAAAAGAAAACATACATTCTAGCCGGTTGCTTCTTGTGTATTATCGGATTCAACCGGCTATTTTTGTGCCCGCCCATCTTAAAATAAGCAGCCGTAATGTTAGTTTAGGCAATGTCTGTTGAAATATTTTTTCAAAAAAGTATTCTAATTTTATCAAGAACATTTGGAGTGCTTGCGCAGCGGCAGGGAACATGCGGAACATGCGGAACTCCGAACAGCATGTTCCCGGAAAGTACCTGATGAATATGCAGACGCCAGAAGCGTCTGCATATTCATCACGGGCCTGTGTGCTTTCCGGGAACATGCGGAACTCCAAACAGCATGTTCCCGGAAAGTACTTGATGAATATGCAGACGCCAGAAGCGTCTGCATATTCATCACGGGCCTGTGTGCT
>CAMWSA010000084.1 GCA_947176785.1 uncultured Lachnospiraceae bacterium | reverse complement strand
TAGAGTCCACATATAAGTGGGCTTTCTTTTGTTTTTAATATTATTGAAGATCAGAAATATATGTTGGAGCAGATCCTGCATGTCATCGAAAAGCAGGAGGTGGATGTCATCCTGATTGCAGGGGATATCTATGACAAATCCATCCCCAGCGAGGAATCCGTAAGATTGCTGGATTGGTTTTTATGCAGACTCTCGGAAATGGATAAGGAAACATTTCTGATCAGCGGAAATCATGATTCGGACGAGAGGCTGAATTTTGGCAGCAGCCTGTTTGAGGCAAACAAGATCCATATCTCGGCAAAATACGACGGCGCCGTCTATAAGAAAGAATGCCAGGACCGGTTTGGGACTGTAAATGTTTACCTGCTGCCCTTTGTCAAGGCATCCCAGGTCAGGTATTTTTATCCTGATGAGAATATTGCGTCCTATGAAGACGCCGTGCGGGTTGCCCTGTCCCATGCGGATATTGATCCGTCTAAGCGGAACATCCTGGTGGCGCACCAGTTTGTGGCCGGCAAAACGGAAGACCCCGTATTGGGAGGCTCGGAGGGCGCGGCGGCAGTAAACGTGGGCACCATTGAAAAGGTAGGCTATGACTGCTTTGACGATTTTGATTATGTGGCGTTGGGGCATATCCATTCCCCTCAGAAAATAGGCAGGGAAACAGTCCGGTATTCCGGCTCTCTTCTCAAATATTCCCTCAATGAGGCGGATCACACAAAATCCGTCCCCCTTGTGACTCTGGAAAAAAAAGGCCAGGTATCCATTGACCTTATAGAGCTGCGGCCCCTCCGTGATATGAGGCACTTGAAAGGAAAGATGAACCAGCTGCTTAACCCCAAAAACATCCTGTCGCCGGATGACTATATCTATGTGACTCTCACGG
Source organism: uncultured Lachnospiraceae bacterium (assembly GCA_947176785.1). Taxonomy (GTDB): domain Bacteria; phylum Bacillota; class Clostridia; order Lachnospirales; family Lachnospiraceae; genus Acetatifactor. The sequence continues at coordinate 10,646 of CAMWSA010000084.1, read as the reverse complement.
ATGAGGAGCCTGTCAACAACGCAATGGGTATTTTTCAGCAGTATTACAAAAATACCATGAAGATCGTCTATGATAACTCCCATACGCGGGGGGCGGAGTGCATCGACATTACCGACATAACGCAGGAGAAGAGCTATCCCGAACTGATATCCGAATTTTACCGCATGATGTACGGATGCGCTATCAGCGATGAAGAGCTGCGGATGATGGAGGAGGTTGCAAGAGAGGCAGGTGTTATAAATGAAACCGATTAAACTGACGCTCAGCGCCATTGGCCCCTATGCGGATCAAATGCCGGAAATTGATTTTGAACCCTTTGGAGAGAAGGGGCTTTTCCTGATCTCCGGAGACACGGGAGCCGGTAAAACCACCATTTTTGACGCCATATGCTTTGCCCTGTACGGCGAGACAAGCGGCATGTACCGGGATACGAAAAATTTGCGCAGCGAATACGCCATACCCACGGCGGAGAGTTTTGTGGATTTTCATTTCTCCCATCAGGGGAAACGCTACCATGTATACCGCCAGCCCTCCTATGAACGGCAGAAGCAGCGGGGAGAAGGGATTGTCACGGAGAAAGAAAAGGCTGCGTTTTACTGTGAGGGAGAAACTCCCATTGAAGGCACCACATCCGTGAACAATGCGGTAAAGGAGCTACTCAAAATAGATTTTAAACAGTTTAAACAGATCGCAATGATCGCCCAGGGGGAATTTTGGGATCTGCTCAATGCCACCACAGATGACCGGACAAAGATTCTCAGAACCATATTTATGACCTCCGGTTATCAGAGCATGGAATATAAACTCAAGGAGCGGAGAAACGCCAGCCTTTCTCAAAAGAGCAGGACGGAGGACAGCATCATCCAGTATTTCAGGGAGGCGGCTGTGCCGGAGGAAAGCGAAGGGTGGGCGGAGTTATCCTCTCTGCAGGACAAGGCCGAGAAAAGCCGCAGCGCATGGAATATTCGGGACATGCTGGAGACCTTGGAAAATATTATCTCTGCGGACCAGGCTGCTTTAAAGGAACTTCAGAAAGAGTTTGAGGCACAAAACGAGATTTTGTCGAGTAAAACAAAGGAATTACATACTGCGCATACAAACAATGCATTTTTAATCCGTTACGAGGAAGCAAAGGCTAAAAAAGAACGGCTTGACGCGGAAAAAGAGTCCGTCGGGGAACTGGCCCTTCTTCTGGAAAGTCAAAAAGCAGCTGTCCACAAGGTAAAACCTGTTTTTGACCTGTTAAAGGAAAAAGAGAGGGACCTTGATACGGCCAGAGAAAGCATTGCCGCCAAAAAGGAGGAATTAGCGACGGCACAGGCCCAGGCCCTTTTAGCCGCCGAAGTTCTGCAAAAAGCCCTGGAAAGAGAACCCCGGGCGGAAGAACTGAATCTGAGAGCCGGAAGGCTCAGAGAGGATATCGGTAAATATGAGGCAAGGGATGCATTGATCTGTGCCGTCAACGCTCTGGGAGAGGAATCCGCCAATCTGGACCAGGAAGAAAAGGCTCTTATTGCGGAAGAGGGGGAATTAAAGGAAAAAATACAGAAGCTGGACCATACCATAAAGGAACTCCGGGATTCCGCAGCCCTACTGGTCAAGGCACAGAATGTCGGAAAAGAACTGGCGTCGCTGGATACGGAACTGACGGATATAACCAGAAAGGCAATTCCGAATTACCAGACGGCGGCAAAGACGCTGGTCAAAAAGCAGGAGAACTTTCGGAAAGCCCGGATGGAATATCATGCTGCGGAAAAAGAGCGCAAACGCTGCGGGGATATTCTGGATAACTGCCGTGCCGGGATTTTGGCCCAGGGACTTGAGGAGGGGGAAAAATGTCCTGTCTGCGGTTCAACCCATCATCCGAAGCTGGCAGCCCTATCCGAAGAATCTGTGTCGGAGGAGCAATTTAAGGCACTACAGGAGATAGAGGAACTGACGAGAAGGGCAAAAGAGAAAGCGCTGGCCGAGGCCGAAAGCGCAAAGACGAAAGCGGCCTCCATGGAAGAACAGCTGCGGGCAAGAATCCTGATCGCCGCCGGGGAGCAGCAGCCAGAGAATAGAACCCTCTGCGCCGCCGGGGAGCAGCAGCCAGAGAATAGAACCCTCTGCGCCGCCGGAGAGCAGCAGCCGGGGGACAGTAGCCCCTGTGCCGACAAAGAACAACAGCCGGATAACAGGACTCTCTGCGCAGCCGGAGAGGAAGCTTCCCCCGCCAGCCGGAATGAAAAAGTTCCCATAGAAGAATTATTTTCCCTCGTCGCCGCAAAGCAGCAGGAGGTGGAAGAAAAAATTACCGTAAATGCAGAAGATGAAAAATGTCTGGCAAAAGACTGCAAAATCCATGACCAGGCCGTCTCTGAACTGGAAAAAGCCAGAGGGAAGGAGACAGATTCCCTTGCGAAAAGGAAAAAGGATTATCAGACGAGACGGGAGAACAACCAGACAGGGCTGATTGAAAAAAGGACTGCCCTGAAAGAATATGAAAAGCTGGAATTTGAGAATCTGGAAGCCGCCCGCAGGGAACAGGAAAAGGCGCAGGAAGAGGCCCGGGCAATCCTGGAGGCAATTGAGAATGCCAGAGGTGTAAAGCAGGAGGCGGATGACCGGAAAACCAGAATTGATGCGGCACTCCATACTATGATAGATACCTTAAAGCTTCAGGATAGAAAGGTTGAGGAATGCAGAGAAGACCTGCATGAGGCACTGCGGCATCATAAAATGAGTTCGGAAGAAGAATTCCTTGATTATCTGGTCCCGGAAAAAGAGATAGCAGACAATGAAAAAAAGATAAGAACTTATGAACAATCCGTCAAAACAAATCTGGAACTGTTAGGACAGGCGGAAAAAGACGCGGAGGGCAGGAACAAAATAGATGAAGAAATCCTTCAGGAAGAGGTCAATAAGCAAAACGGTATTGTGGAAAGGCTGCGGGAGCGCAATACAGAGATAGAACACCGGCTGCAAAATAACGAGAGGGTAAGAAGAAATATATCTGACCAGGAGAATTTCCTGGAAGCGTGCCGCAGGGAGAGCGAAAGATACGTCAGGCTTCATGATCTTGTGGCAGGCAATATCAGCAACAAGGCCAAGATAACGTTTGAACAGTATATACAGGCGGCGGGCTTTGACAATATTATCGCCGCGGCAAACCGCCGTCTTTTGCCCATGAGTGACGGCCAATACGAGCTTTATCGAAAAGATGATTCCAATGACAAAAAGAGCAAGACGATTCTAAATCTGGAGGTACAGGATCATCACACAGGCCACCGAAGACCTGTGGGAAGCCTGTCCGGCGGCGAGAGCTTCAAGGCATCCTTAAGCCTGGCGCTGGGACTCTCGGATACCGTATCCTCAAATCTCGGCGGCGTGCAGATGGATGCCCTCTTTGTGGACGAGGGCTTCGGCACTCTGGACAGAAAATCCATTGAAAATGCCATGGATATTCTTGTCAATCTGTCCGGGACAAACAAGCTTGTGGGCATTATCAGCCACCGGGAAGAATTGATGGACAACATTCCACAACAGATCAGGGTAAAAAAGACAAAGGACGGAAGCCGGATCGAGGTGGATACAGGTTTTTAATGTGGAAACAGCGGGTTTGCCCGCTGTTTCCATTTTCCTATAGAGATCTAAGGAATGTTAAACTAAACCTTGTTGCGGCAGCAGAAATTCTATGCTAAGTTAGATCAAAAATTAAAGGAGGTTTTCACATGGAAACTTTAGTAACTACTTTAGGAACAGTCTTCCTGGTAATCATTTTCATTATTAGCGCAATCGGATTCTTCGGTTTTAACAAGCTGCGGAGCGCATGGTCCGGTGTCATTGGTCTCGGTGGATGTTATATAATCCTTGTTGGAGTCGTATCATTGTTCTTAATGCTGGGCATCATTTTTGAGGTAATAAGCGGTCAGTCCAGCTTTGGGTCCGACTGGATTGGAGCAGCCGCAATTGCTTTCGTGATAAGCGCAGTCTGCCTGTTTTATATGGTGCATGTGATGCGCACCCGGTGCAACACTACCGCCCGACGAATCCTGCTGCCTTTTATAGCCATCCTGCTTGCAGCGGCTTTCGTATGGCGTCTCGCCGCTGCTATTATTTTCCATCTGCCCATGAGCAACGGTTCTGAATCGGATAATACTTCCGGAAATCAGTTTGATATCAGCAATCTGCCTGTTATTATATATGATGACAGCAACAGCCGCTGGCAGATTCAAAGTAAAAATGGGGATTCGGCAACTTATGAGAGTGACACAGGCCAAAGAGTGACCATCTACAATGCTCAGATCAGCGGTTCCACTGCCGTCACCAATGTCGGAAACTTTCACTGGTACTAATAGGCTTTCTATTCAGAGTACTCCCTCAACGCTTTAAAATACATAAAGCGAAGATTCAGCGCACCCGCCTCAACAAGGATCTCATCCAAAACGCGGAGGTTGGTGCGCAGCCATTCCAGACACGGCATGGGTTCCCATCCGGCACATACTTCTTCATACAGGGATAAAAACAGCAGAAGCAGATCATCCAGACATTCCCCCTTAGTCATAGTGTGTCCCTCGGTAAGAGGCAGATAACCAAGAGTCCTCAAGCCGTCATCCAGAACCCGTCGGCTGATAAAAGGCATTCCCAGCAGAATCAGATGCCGGATCATCGTTTTTCTCGACACCTCGCCTTCCAGTCTAAGGCTTCTATTCAGTTCGGATTCATAGGAAACACTGAGAGAATGGTCAAACAAATGCCGTGGGTCAAAACCGTTATATACAGATACACATTTTAAGGCATCCTGAAAATATATATGCCGCAGATATGCCGCCGCGCCAACCGGGGAAATGTTCATTTCCAACAGACGGTTGGGAGGAAGCTTCAAAATATACTCTTCCATAAGTTCCTTTAAATAGCCTGATCTTTTAATATACAGCGCTTCTTTCCAAGCCTCTGTCTTCCCACTTTCAAAAACATGATCGCTCCTGTCATAATAATTCTGTATCAGATATTTCATCTCATCATCAGACATTTCCAGTGCCTGACCAAATCGGATACATTGCTCCCTATTAACAGGAAGATGCCTTCCCGTTCGCCAGAATCGGATTTTTAAGATATCCGATTCTTTATCCGGCATGGAACCGTGCATTCTTTCATAAATCACGGCATCCATACGGGCCTTCCCGGGATGACCACTCATGTGATACAGCCGCTGGTATTTTTCTTTCAGCCACTTCACTTCCGGCCTCTCTTCCGTCTCCTTCTTTCTGCAATTCTGCACAAATTGTATAAGCTGGTTCTTTGTTCCCACTTGCTGTGCCCCTCACCTTAAAACTTTTCGCTCTTCTGCCCTTCTATATGCGATTCATTTTGCCCAAAATTCTTTTTATCCATTCTTTCTGTCCGGAATACTTTTCCATCAGCTGTTCCAAAACCTGTCCATATTCCATAACTGCATTCGCCAGTTCTCCTCGAAGCACACAAATATCCGCAAACTGCTCCCTGACTTCCAGAGTCTCCTTAGAACTGTTCCCCCTATATTTACAGGTTCTTTTCAGGAGACTGTCACAACATTTCAGCGCTTCCTCATACATCCCCTTCTTCACCATCAACAACACTTGTACACTTCGGGCTTCATGTCCGTGGAAGTCATTCTGATAAAAGCCGGATGCCTCCAGATTGATCTGGTGGTAAAGCCTGTCAGCCTCTTGAATCTTGTCCATATCCAACAGTACCCTGACCTTTCCAAGCTGGCAATATGCCTTGCAAATTGCAGAATCATGCTCGGCATAATATGCTCTTCCTCCGCTTGCCTCTTCAAAAAGTACCTCATTCTCATAGGCCATGTCAAAGAACATAAGCGCATTTTTGTAAAGTCCGCCTGAACTGTATACCTGTGCAAGCTTCTCACAAGCACGGGAGAAAATATGATAATAGGCAATATTTTCACGCCTGCATACTCTTAAAATTTCATACCCCTTAAAATACCAGTAATTAGCCCTTTCATAGTCCATGGTGTTGAAAAAGACCGCAGCCACCCGCAGTGCCATCTCCCCTGTATTCTGGTGCTTTTCACCGTAGCGCTTTTCCACACTGTCCATGAGTTTTAGCACATAGGCCCGCGCTTCCTTGCTATAACCCTGTATCCACAAAAAAGTTACCATCGCCTCCAGAGGTTTCATCAACCACCCCCTGGGACGTGAAAACGCCGTGAGCAGTGCCAGTACATAAGGTTCTACACGCTGATTTTCAGTATAGGTTTTCAACCATGCGTCATAAATACAGTCGTACATTCCCCAAAGAAGCTTCTGGCAATTCTTTGAATCTGGCAAAAATATTTTTAAGGCAGCTTCGGCTATAAGGGGATGCATGGACAGCATTTCCTCCTCACCCTCACTCGTCCAGACCTTTTGTATCAAAAGATATTCCGTCAGACGGTTGATGTGTTCCCTGGAAGCACCGGACAGTTGTATGTACAGAGAGATGGGAATCCCCTGCACGGGCATGATACAGAGTTCTCTTATAATCTGTTTTTCCTTCTGACTTAATGAAAATCTTCGAAATATATCCGCCAGAAAATACTTCTTCTCCGATGGATATACCGAAGGCAATTCAAACATTTCCCTGATTCTGAAAATCATGTCCAAAGGATGCCAGTCCGTTTCCTCACAACAGGAAAGCAGCAAATTTTTCTGTTCCACATTCAAACTTTTGTTCCCTGAAGCAAAAATGCGAAAAAAATCTTCCTTTTCCGATTTATCTCTCAGCCCCATCACATGGATCTGCCTGTTTTCTTTCTGTCCCCACAGATCGGGATTGATGCGCGTCGTTACCAAAATATCACAGGGAAGGGAAAAAACGGCATGTAGGTTTTTGTCTTTTTCCGCGTTTAAGTCATCAAACAGAAGCAAGATTCTCCCGGTTTCGGCAATCTCTTTTAAGACACGAAGCTTTTCACGGAAATAGCTGATTTTGCTTTTATAAGTATCGCAGGAATATCGCATGTTGGTAATGGGAACCTGGCCGTCATCACATATTACATCCTGTAGGCTATGACGGTAAGTCAAAACAAGAACACAATCATAGCAGTTCTTATTGCGCCGGATATATTCTCTGGCAAGGGCGCTTTTTCCAACTCCGCCTATTCCATACAGAATAACAGGACCGCTATGGCTGTCCAGCATCTGCCTCATAAGCGTTAAATAGGTTTCCCTGCCTGCAAAAGGCTCTTCCACCGGTGTATAATTTCGTGCAATCTGATGGCTTCGACTTTTCCTGAAACGTGCGCAGGATTCTTCATATGTCCTGACAGCCGCCGCTTCGACTTTGGAATTTTTAAACCCGGCTGGAGTACTACAGTATTTCTTCCTTAATTTCAGCATGTACTCTTCCCATCGCAATAATTCTCTCTCATAATCGAATTTCTCATTTGCCATGCTTTCTCTGCTCCCCAATCCTGGCAGTCGTGCAAAGTCTCTCTGCCGGACGGCCTCCTGTGATATTTTATTCCGCCCTTAGACGGAGATGAATTGGAAACTGACTACCTGGCAGGACATGAGATCTCCATGATCTGTTCGATTGTCTGATGAAGCAGCCTGCTCTCCTCCGTGTCCGCCGCTCTGTAATAGACCTCCTTTCCCTCCCGGCGGCTGACGATCAGCCCGCCTGCCTTGAGCTGCCGCAGGTGATGGGAAACGGCGGGACTGGACATGTCTACCATGGCAGATATATTAATCACACATTCTTCGCAGTGACACAGCAGCCAGAAAATGCGCACTCTGCTGGTGTCATCCAACAAGCGGAATGTCTCGGCCACATTCTGGAATGTTTCCGGCCTGTCAAGCTGCTTTTGCAAATATTCTTCTGTTTGCCCCTCGCCGTGATGGTGGGGCAGCACAAATTTTTCCATCCGATTAAACATCCTTTCCAAATATAACCCCTGGCCGACATATTGGGGTTATTTTTGTTGCAACGACCCCTTACCGCAATATTCTGCCGTTGATAATCATTTTCAGAAAATCATCAAAAGAGTCCGCAATTTTCCTGCATTCTTCAAATTCCGGCTCGCTTCCATATACAATGGCACCGTCTCCCATGGATATGGCATAATAGGAATAGCCGTCTTTCACAGACAGCACGATTGGAAAATAGCTGTCCCAAAATGCGGTGATTGCTTTTCCCCATTCCGCATCATCTTCCGCGCTTTCCAGAGAGATTCTCTCCCATTCATTCCATTGAAAGACGTTTTCATCCTGTTCATAAAAGTCCTTACAACATAAAAACCAGATCGTTTCATCTCCGCTCATAAGAACATTTAATCCCTTTATAAATTCATACCACCCAGGAGTGATGTTTTTATACCTCTTAATGATCTCATCGGGCAGTACATTGTTATTTTCCTGATTTATCTCCACTTTCCAGCCCTGCTTTTTTAGATAAGTCAGCAATTTCTCTTTCATGATATCTGCCTCCTGCAAATGCTTTTTACACATCCTCAAAAAATTTAGAGCTTTACAAAAATCTCTGTCTCTTTCTTAAGCGTACCTGCAATTTGTCGGTTCTCGTCCATCTTTTTGGATACTTCATCCACTTCCACAGCCAGAGATTGCATACTTTCCGCCGTGCCGGTCACACCGTTGACGCCCTCATCAATGGCGCTGCTGATGGTATCAATGGAGCCTGCAATCTCTATCATGGATTCATTCAGTTTATTGGTTTTCTCCGCGAACTCTACCATAAGACTCTCAATGTAGGTTGCGTTATTTCTATATTCGCCGCCTGCTTCCACAAAACTTTCAAACTCGGGAAGGATAGCCTCATTCATATAAGTAACCATCCCGTTTGCGTGATCCGCAAGATTGTGTACCGCTTCCACCACAAGGCCGTTAATCTGGCGTATATGGTTGGCTGTCGTATGACTTTCCTCCGCCAGATGACTGATTTCGGTGGCTACTACTGCGAATCCCCTGCCGGCTTCCCCTGCCCTTGCCGCCTCAATAGATGCATTCAAGGCTAACAAATTGGTCTGGTTCGCAATGTTCAGGATATCCTGTGTCAGGGCATTGACCTGATTTACGCTCTCGCTTTCCTCAATCGCCTGATTCAGTACCGCCAGGATCTCCTTCACCTTGGAGCTTGTATTTTCCATGGTCTCCCGGGCGGATGTCTCAATCCGGTCCGCATGCCGTTTCATCTCTTTGGAATAGTCGCTGATCTCATTGGTCTTGACAGCCATATCGCTGACCTCGCCGCTGACGGATACCGCGCTCTCATTAATGATATTGGCATTCCGGCCCACCTCGGACATGGTCGCAGACAATTCCTGTGTCACTGCGGAAAGCTCCGTCACATTGGTATTGGATTTCTCCAGACTGACAGTCACTTCCCCGGCAATTTCGTTCATCTGCACCGATGTGTCTGTAACCATCTTTAATATGTTCTGCAATTTTTCAATAAAGGCATTGATACCGGCACCCAGGGAACCGATCTCGTCATGGCTGTATAATGCAACACGCCTGGTCAGATCACCCTGGCGTCTATTGATATCCTCCATGATACCGGCAAGGGATTTTTCCGTCTTGGCAATCGGAGACAGTACTCTCCATTGAATAATTACCAGCGCCAGAACCAGCATGGCCAGTCCAACGGCTCCAATGCCTGAGTTTGTGACAAAGGATCTGCTATATGTATCGGACAATATATCTCTTGCCTCATCAGAAGCCTGCTTTGCGTGATCCACCAGAGTGCCGATACCTCTGTTCATGGCATCTGTGCTGTTCTTTAAGGTAGTGTTGGCAATTTCGAACGCCGCCACATTCTGCGTATCCGCACTGAGGGCCATCATGGTCGAAATAGCATCCCTTGCAATACCGTATTGTGTCAGGATTTCGTTGTAAACCTCTTCCTCATTATCCTGCAGATATGGTTTATAGCACTCCAAGGCATCTTCCAGATCGCTTCCTTTTTCACGCACGGCATCCACCAATGAAATCATTGTATCGGAATCCGTGGCCACGATGTGGGACAGCGCCAGCGTGTGCATATCTTTCATAATGCCCTCAATATCGCTTAACTGCGTGATTCCTTCCAGATAGACATCCGATATCTCCCGCGCCTCATTGTTCCCTGCATTCCCCCTCTGACATAGGCGACCACTCGATTGTAATATTTGCCTCATCCGCATGTTCCCTGATAAAACGATCTGCCAAAGCAGCCATGAGTTCTTCATCCTGTTCGCCAGACCAGATAGACAGTGTAATATCGCCGGACTCATTCCCGGTTCGTCCTTCTGCTTCTTCTGAATAATCCCCGGATACCTGTTGCATATTTTCATCTTGTCCACAGCCCATTAATGCACAACACACCACTATCGACGAAAAAAATATTGATACGGCTTTCTTCCTCATACGCTTCCCTTCCTTCCCACTCGCCCTGACCCTGTTAAAAACCATTTCTGTCCGCTTCCGCAAACCCCTGCATTTATAGTGATATATTTAAAATCCGGTTTGTGCCTTATTTGTTTTAACATTATTATATAAAACATTCTAAATGCTTGTCAATCTTGTATTCAAGGACATAATATAAATATTTCTCGCTTTGCTGAGTGTAAGGGCGGGCGGTCCTTTTGTAATTAAATTGAAAAAACCTGTTGACTTTGGCAGCAA
>CAMWSA010000083.1 GCA_947176785.1 uncultured Lachnospiraceae bacterium | reverse complement strand
GTACATCCTGTACCGGTAGGTATCGCACATCTCCTTGTAGCGGTTGATCTCGGCGGTCTTGGAGTTGGTGGCGTCGATCACCGTGAACTCGCCGTTCTGCATCCGGATCTCCAGCAGGTTAAACAGCGTTTTCCACACCGCCTTATCGTTGCTCTGGCTGATGCCCACCGTCCCGTCCACCTGCATAATGGGGCTCTGGCAGAGCAGGCGGATATCGTCCGCCGACAGGGTATACCTCTTTAAGTTGTTTTCCTCGATCCATGTGGACTTGCCGCATCCGGCGGAGCCACGCAATAAAAGTAGTATTCTCATAGGTCTAACCTCCTGTTTTCTTTGGCAGACGCGTTCTGAACCCTTGTAAAAGCCGGCCTGCTGTGTGCTGCCAGCCCTGCCGGTTCCCTTTTGGGATGCCGACTTCCTTATTATAGTATGCGGGAACCGCTTTGGCAATAGCCTTGCGGTATAATGAGATTTGCCTTTAATGATTCATCCGTTGACAGTTTTTGCGTGATATGTTACGATCAAACATATAAGATTATATTTATAACATATAAGAGGGTAATTAAAATGATAAAAAAGGTATTGGCTTTAATAATGACCTTGGGGGTGCTGTTTAGCTGTTTTGCCGTACAGGCAGCGACGGAGGGGGCGTGTGATCACACTAATATAAACTCCTTTGATTCCAAGCCTTCCACAGAACACTATTTCCATTTTGTCGGCAGCAACAACGACGTGTGTCACATGACTATAACTACATATTTTACAACCTATGCCTGCCTGGATTGTGGGACAATAGTATATGTTATTGATCACGAAGATGTTGCTCACAGTATACACCATGATTGATTATTTATCTTTATGGATATATGCAGGAAGACATGCTAAAAAAATAATCTGCTGCCTGATTTTGTTTTTAACCGTATTGTTGACGGCCTGTGGCCAGCCGGGTACGGATGATATCCCAAAGCCGTCCCAGGCAGCACTGGACCGAAGCGCCTGCGATTGGAAGACAGGGCGCTGGCAGCACGGCAGTGACATGTACACCGGGGGAACTTTTTATGTAGAAAAATATGCCAGTGGCCTGGAATATCAGCCGGAGCAGGAATATGCTGAAAGCTCCAGCAGCTACAGATGCTGGGGATCAAATTTCTATGCATTGACAAAATATTCCGTTTCCGCAGCTTCATCCAAGCATAATATCTATTACATCAGCTGCTATTCGGATGCAACCGGCGAGATCCGGCATCAGCGCATTGAACTGCCGGAACTGGAGGGATATGAAGAGGCAGAAATATATGTCCCATCTTATGACATCCAAAATCCCCGGGAGTATGTTTTATTTGTACAGTGCATGAAGGAAGCTGAGACACGGGCATTTTGGGCCATGCACTTTTCCGATGAAGGGGAATTCCTGAGAACGGTTGACCTGTATCCGGCAATACAGACAAACGGTTGTACCCTGGAGGGTAAGCTGTTCGTTCCACATGTGTACATAGACCACGAGGGGCGTTATTTTTTCACCACTCTCTTCGGTGAGACAGAGATCGTGGTACTTGACACAGACGGGAAACCGCTTGCGGAAATGGCTTGGGATAAAGAAGATACCTTTTCTTCATATGTCATGAAGACGGCGGAGGGAGAGCCTGTTTTTGAGCAATACAGCAGCAATGCGCAGGAAATGCGTCTGGTAATGTATGACCCTGCCGCCGGCGGGGAGAGAGTATTCACGGAACAGCTGCCATCCGCAAGCCCCAAAGGAATCACTGCAGACGGCATCCTGTATTATGGGGATAGAGGGAGTCTGTATCGCTGGGATCTCTATACAGGCGACACAGGAGCCTGTTTCAACTACGAAGAGTTAGGACTGGGAAGAAACAAATTCATGACTTATATCGGCATCAGCGACACAGGCTTCCCTGTCATTATGGATACCAGCCGGGAAAAAGCTGTCATCTGCAAGCTGGGCAGGGAGCCGGGCGAGGCTGGAGAACCCATCCGCCTGGTGAGCCTGGTTAAGGACAGTTCTTTCATCGCTTCCAGCGCTATCATGTTCTCCCAGGAGCATATGGAACACCCGATCCTCATGCAGCAGCCGGAGGGAAGCCAGGCAGACTTCCGAACCCGCACGATGGCGGATCTGATCGCCGGGAAAGGGGCGGATATTTACTATGTGTCCGGCGAAGACATGCGGGCTCTGTACGAGAAGGGCGTGCTTGCGGACTTAGGCGGCGTATTGGGCGAGGAACTGCGGGGAGCCATTTACGGGGGGGCGCTATCCTGCGGTGTGATAGACGGACATCAGGTGGGGCTTCCGCCGGAAGCCTATGTGACCACGCTGCTGGTTTCGGACGGACTGTGGCAGAAAGACAGCTGGACGCTGGAGGAAGCTCTGACAGTGATGGAGGAACACCCGGAATTTGAAAAGATCATGACCAGCCGCAGATACATGGACAGGTCAAAGGCGCTGCGTCTGCTGCTCCTGCAGGATCTGCCCAACTCTCCCTTTCTGGATATGGATGCCGGCACCTGCGATTTTAACAATCCTCTGTTTATAAAGGCATTGGAGCTTGTGGGCGAAGCCACAGGCGGCAATAGTAGCCCTTCTGCAATGAAAGAGGGACGGGTTGCCTCTTTTCAGCCCAACATGGAAAGCTTTGTGGATTTCAGCGATGAAATGTCCCGTATGGGAGAGGGATTCCACTCTGTGGGATTTCCCACGCAGGCAGGGAGCGGGAGCTATTGGAACGCCGATTATTTCCTGGTAGTCAGTACACAGGCGCAGCACAGGGAATTGATTGACGCCTACCTGGCTGCCCTTTTCAGCTGGCACAGGCAGAGGGAGTTATCCCATCCGGTCAGAAGCGATATAGTAGAAAGAAATATATATTATATGGAGGATGATCCAACGGGTTCTCCCTGGAGTTATACGGTCGGCGGCGGTGTGTATCATAGCCTGGTCACAAAGCCGGATGGCTCACCCTGGACAGAAGAATATCAAGGCATCTTGGAACATGCGGCCTGCCGCCCTCAAAATACCTGCTATATAGAGGACATCATACTGGAGGAGGCTGCCACTTATCTATCCGGAGTCAAGACGGCGCAGCAGGTGGCGGAGATTATACAGAACCGGGTGCAATTATACCTGAATGAACAACAATAGCCAAATAACCGGCTCCGTCAACCGGGTAAGAACCTGCAAGAGTAAGGATGGGTATGCCCGGTCTTCGCTTACATCGGGACGAAGGGGTATCCTATAGCCAAGGACCTTAGATATTGCTTTCGGTCCTGCAAAAGCTTCCATATATGGCTTTTGCAGGACCGAAAGGGCCACATCCACATTGGCACCTAAATCAATAGCTGCGCGTTGCCGTTCCGGACGGAAACCCGGCGGAAAATCGGCGTTTTTCCGTAATGAGGACTTGCATGGCAAGTTCCAGAAGTACTTCTCACACTAAATGCCCCAATCCTGACTAATCATTTGCAGCTTTACCATATGTGGGTAAAGCTTTCCTGTTTCCATCAGTTTTTCCGGCGTTCCCTGTTCGGCAACGGAACCGTCTGAAAGCACAACCACTTTGTCCGCGCCGCTTACGGTACGCATACGGTGGGCGATAACAAGTACGGTCTTATCCTTGATCAGCCTTGACAAAGCCGCCTGTATCAATGTCTCATTTTCCACATCAAGGCTTGCCGTTGCTTCATCAAGCAAAATAATCGGGGAATTTTTGAGGAAAGCGCGGGCGATTGAAATACGCTGCCTTTCACCGCCGGACAGTTCGCAGCCATTTTCACCAATCATACTGTTATACCCGTCCGGGAGCTTTGCCGCAAATTCTTCACAATTAGCCAGTCTTGCCGCTGCAATCACTTCTTCATCGGTGGCGTCCTTTCTGCCTATCCTGATATTTTCCATGATTGTGTTGTTAAACAGCGTCACATCTTGAAATACGATAGAGTACAGCGACAGCAATGCTTCCGGCTCTATTTTCGATATATCCATACCGCCAACAGTGATTTTTCCTTTGCTTATATCCCAAAACCGCGCGGCAAGCCGTGACACCGTAGTTTTGCCGCCGCCGGACGGCCCGACTAAGGCGGTAATTTCGCCCTGCTTTGCAGTAAAGGTCACATCTTTTAGTACGGTTTCCCCTGTATTGTATGCAAACCCTACATGGTCGAACACAATATCATAGCCTTTATTCGTTATCCTGTCAGTTCCTGTCTGAATAGGTTGGTCAAGGATTTCATTCATGCGGTTTATGTTCGTTTTGGTAGAGATTACCGCAGCCAGATTTTGTAATGCACCTTCAAGAGGGGCATACAGCCTTGAAGCTACAAGTAAAAACATAAAGAACAGTGGAATATCAATCTCCCCACGAATAAGCAGCGCAGAACCGACAAGCGCAACCGTAGCAATCCCAAACTTTAAGATCAGTGTAGAGGAAACAACAAAAAGTGCCGTCCCAAGCTCTGTTATGATGTGCCGTTTTTCCACATAATCAATTTTTTTGCCAAGCCCTTCCAGATAGCTCTCTTCCGCATTATTCGCCTTTAAGTCCTGCAAACCTTCGATACACTCCTGTACACCGCTTTCAAGTGCGACATTTGCCGCTACGGATTTACGGTTGAAGTATTCCTGTATACGGGCCGAAAAGAATGTGATTGTAAATGCAATCGGCAAAACCCAGACAGCTGCAAGAGCCATTCGAAAGTCAATGGCAAAAAGGCAGACTGCAATCAGTGTTGTGGAAATAAGGGAACCTGCTAAAGCGGGGACATAATGGGAAAATGCTGTTTCCAGTGTGGCACAGTCACCCATAATCGAATTTGTCAAATCGGCAAGGTCTTTTTTCCCAAAAAAGGACAACGGGATTTTACGGAGCTGTTCTGCTAAAGATATACGCCGTACACCGCTCTCCACATAAGTCGCTAAATAAGTGGCGTTATATTGAAACCAAGTCACAATAAATATAAGGCATAAGCAAACCAAAGCACCAACCGCATAGAAGAGGGCGCGGCTTCCATTTACCCCTCCGTTCATGGTATCAATGACAAAGTAATAGAGAAGCCCGACAGGAAGCATAAAGGATAGATCCTGTGCAACACAAGCAATGCAGCCTTTTATCAAATCGACAGCCCCCTGCCTTGATAACGCAAAGCGTCTTTGTAATGTCTTAATCATGTGTTTTCCTCCTTTGCAATTTTCCATTCTGCCGCTTCGGAATAATTTTTCCACATTTTTGTAAATAGCCCTTTTTTTCCTATCAGCCCGCTATGTGTGCCACTTTCTACAATCTTACCGTCTTGCAGTACATAAATGCAATCTGCGTCTGTGATTGACGATAGCCTGTGTGCAATCATAATGACTGTTTTTCCCTTTGAAAGAGCAGATAAAACCTGTTGTACACGCACTTCATTGTCGGGGTCGGCAAACGCAGTTGCTTCATCAAGAATCAGGATAGGCGCATTTTTCAAAATTGCGCGGGCAATCGCTATTCTTTGCTGTTCGCCGCCGGACAGGTACACGCCTTTTGTACCGACAACCGTATCTATGCCATCCGGTAATTTTTGGATAATATCCATACATTGAGCAGCTTCCAGAGCATGGGTGATCTCATCGCGTGTAGCGTCAGGCTTTGCCATACGCACATTTTCTGATATGGATGCTTTGATCAGGTGGCTATTCTGAAATACAAAAGATACCTTATTCATCAAGGTTTCCTTCGGAATGTCGCGTATGTCGATATTTCCTATCAATATGCGCCCTTTTTGCGGGTCAAAAAATCTTGTGACGATATTTGCAAGTGTCGTCTTGCCGCCGCCGGACGCGCCTACTAATGCTATCACCTGCCCCGGCTTTATTGCCAGAGATACATCATTGAGGGCATTTTTCTCGCCGTCGTAACTGTAACTGACGTGTTCCAATACAATGGAATTATCAGACGGTACATTATTCACCCTGCTTTCAGACAATGGCTTTTCGTTCAGCACCTCATCAATCCTGTTAAGTGCGTCGCCTACAATCATTGCGTCCTCACTCATAAACATGATTTTTGTGAGAGTTGTACCGATAACAGGCGTAATCACAATATAGAAGATAAGGTCTATCAGCAGTTCATTTGACACGCCGCCCCTTGTAAAAAGAATACCTCCGGCAATCAGAAACGCGAATACGCCGTTGATTGCCGTTGTATAGAACATCATAGGCAGGCGCAGCCCCTTTGTGTATGCGATTACCCATGTTTCGTAATTGTCTATCGCGTCTTTAAAGCGTTTGAAAGAAAAGACCGTCTGTCCGAAGGTTTTTACTACGGGTACGCCCCGTACATATTTGACGGCTTCATTTGACATATCAGCAAGCGCATTTTGATATTGTTCCATTCTCTTTTCCATGTCTTTCCCGGTCATTTTCATCATAATCAGAAAACCAAGAACAACGGGAACAAGGCTTAAAAGTCCTAACCGCCAGTCAAACGCAAGCAGCAGGAAAAGCAGCCCTATGGGGGTGGCAATCGCCCCTGCTTTGTCGGGCAGCCTGTGTGCAAGATATGTTTCCGTAGCGGCACTGGAGCTGTTTACTATTCTCCGCAGCTTCCCGCTTCCATATTTTTCTGTTACCCCAAGCGGAAGGGCTGTAATATGATGCATAAGTTCTTTTCGGATATTTGCGGCAACCCGGAACGCACTTATATGCGAACACATTAAAGCGGCTATATAGACGACAATGGAGATAACCGCAAACAATACCGCAGACCAACCATAGCGTGTGACATTCCCCGCCTGTGAGAAGTCCGGGGAAACTTCCAGTATGTCGTGAATGATACGCCATATGTACCAAAAAGGGACAAGAGCTAAAAGCGCACTCATTACGGACAGTACCCAGGAAAGATAGGTCAATATCCTTTTGGCTCTGGCATAACCCATCAATCTTGATAGATTAGACTGTTTTTTCATAGAAAAAACCTCCTTCTTATAAATTTTTTATGATAGGAGGACTAAATAACTGCCCTCGAATATCCCTATTCAGGTTAGTGAAATCTCCACAAAGTTAGCAATAACTAACGTATACGCCAAATATAATGGAAAGTATACACTTTCCATTATCAAAGCTGACTCCTCATTTTTATTGCCCCATTATTTTCATCCACCCGGCGGTATAAAAAGCTCTCATTTCTTTCAGATAATGCTTTGCTTCTTCAAGTGGCATTTCATGTATAATCAACTCAAAAAAAGTATTAAACATCCCTGTAATCAAGATATGCTCTAACCGTTCATCAATGGGCGGCGCAGGTCTGCCTAACTTTTCAAGGACCACTAAATAATCATGTGTGCCTTTTGTTTCTATTTCCACCATTTCATCAATCAATTTTGAAAAACGTGTTCCCTCCGAACAGCAAAGTATGAGCTTAAATTCATTCAAATGTTCATAGGCGTACAAGAGCATTTCATACATACATTCGCCGGAAGTAGAGGTAAGATGATCAGGCTGTTCCTCTGGCGGGATTTCTGCAAATTCTTTCTGCGCATTGCAAAAGCGCTTCAAAAAAAAGTTGTAGTGTTCGCCTACCAAAGCTTCAAACAGATCCTCTTTGCTGTCATAGTAGCCATAGAATGCGCCCGTTGTCACGCCCGCCGTTTTGACAATGTTCCGTAAGGAAGCGGACTTGTAGCCTTTTTCAAGAAATTCCTGCTTAGCGGCTGAAAGAATTAAGTGTAGTGTTGTCTGTTCTGCTTCGCTCATAAATCCACCCTTGCGTATAACGACGTTATATATCACTGTTATATGATATGCTATATTTGTTGATTTGTCAATAGACATTGAAATCTGTAAGCTTTCTTTTTCTTCCCTTTGCGTATTGCTCCCATAGCTTTCTTTCCACTTGTCAGCTTTGCTTTGATAATCGGCATAAGCAGTTTCAGCGACGGCATAGATTTTATAGAAGCTTTATAACACATTTTCGAAAGGGGAGAAAAAAGAAAGCTGCCAAAGACCATAATCAACTTGTGTAATAGAGAGGGGAATGCTATAATTTTGTGAGGAAAAGGATTTTCACCAGCCTGATTTGAGTACACGCTGAAGCGGGCAGATGGGAGTTATACTGGCGAGTGCTAAGATTTTCCAGCTCCTGCCCGCCGCATGTCGCACAATCGGGCGTTATGCGCCAGGCAGGAAGGAAAATCTAACCGCTCATCAGTATGGTATAAGAAGAATTCCGGCGGACGGGGAACAACTGGCAAATGAGGAATGGGGAAATTGAGGCAGACAGATTGCCTGCGCCGGAATGCCGCGTATCCTTCTGGGGGGACAGAGAAGTGAGTATGACCAGGAAAGCCTTTAAATATGACATGCAGCGTGGGCTGGGGAGTTGTGTTCTGGAACTGCAAAATGCCCAGGACATGGAAAAATTTCGCTCTTTGGTCCTATGGGGCTGTTCCCGTGACATGGCGTATGACGCACAGTGCGAGGGGTGCAGGAGTGTTTACCTGTATCAGCTGATCACACAATTTCCGGATACGGCACCTTTTTTGGATGTCCTTGAAAAAAGGCTGTTTCAGTGCAGGCGTTCCCAGGGCTGGGAGTTTTTGCAGGACTGTGAGATCCTGTCCCGTTTTGCCCTGGATGGAGAAAGGCGGGCCTGGAATACCCTGAGAGACTGTTATCGGGAAATGCTTCAGCTTCTGTACAGAGAACGGAAATGCATAAAGGATGGCCTGCTTCACAATTATGAGTCCTTGTGTGTCACTCTGGTCACTATTCGCCCGGGAATGTACCAAAGGCTTGTGGGCGACATAGGTTTTCTGATCAAGAACAATTCCCTGTACTCAGCCGCTGATTTCGCCTGGTTCCAGGCTGTGAGTGAGAGCAGAGTGGGAAAAAAGGCGGCCCACAGGATATTGTACCATCCCGACGCGAGGGAGGAGGTCAGGGCCTATGGGCGTTCCATGGAGGAGTGCAGGGAGCGCTGGGACAGGGCGGAAGCCGGGCACAGGAAATCGGAGCCGAAGACTGCGGATGAGATATATGAGCGTCTGAAAGAGGGAGAGGGGGCCGCCTCCCCGCATCTGGCCCGCAGAATGATGAACCAGGGCAGACAGCAGGAGGTTGCAAAGCTGGCAGAGTATTATAGGGATGAGGAGGAACCTGCCCTGCGTTTCCGGCTATTGCGGATGCTGGCTGGCAGAGCCTGCGCAGGGGTTCTGGACATTGAGCGGCTGATTGCGGATTCCCGGTCGGAACAGGACGAATTTGCGGCAAGGGCTTTTGATGCATTGAGTTATATAAGGGATAGAAGAGTGCGGGAATATGCATACGAACTTCTGCGCAGTGAAAAGCACCGGGCCCAGGCGGTATCCATGCTTGCGGCCAACTATGAGGAGGAGGACAGGGAAGTTTTTGTCCATGAGGTAAAGCAGATTCCTATCACCTATGGGGACGGGGCGTGGCATGGTGTATTTTATGATGCCATGGGTCTGTTTTCCGGCCCGGCAAAGCATAAGCCCAGGGAGCTTCTGCCTTATATGTACAAAAATACCCTATGTTCCTTTTGCAGGGCATATGTGGTGCGGGAGATGGGCCGCAGACGGATGCTGACCAAAAATATGCTGGAGGAGATGCGGTATGACTGCAATGAGGAGATCAGGGGTTATGCGGAGAGGAAGCTGCGCAGGCTTTGAGATCATACATATGTCAGGAGGAAAACAAAAATGGCTTCAGATACCATATTTCAGACCATAAAGGGCGATATCACTAAAAACCATGGGGTACAGGCAATCGTTAATGCCGCCAACACCAGCCTGCTGGGCGGTGGCGGCGTGGACGGTGCCATCCACCGGGCGGCAGGGCCGCAGCTGCTGGCGGAGTGCAGGCTGTTAAACGGGTGCAGGACAGGAAGGGCAAAGATAACCAGGGGCTACAAGCTGCCCTGCGAATATGTCATCCACACCCCCGGTCCCCACTGGAATGGCGGCAATGCCGGGGAGCATGAGCTGCTTGCCTCCTGCTACCGGTCCTGCCTGGAACTGGCGGTGGAAAAGGGCATACGCAGCCTGGCGTTTCCCTCCATCTCCACCGGGATCTATCATTTTCCTGTGGAGGAGGCGGCGAAAATAGCCATCGGCACAGCCAAAGAGTTTGTCGCCGCGCATCCGGGCAGGCTGGATCTTATCCTGTGGGTACTTTTTGACGATCATACCCTTTCCGTATATGAAAACGAACTTATATCCACGACCGATCAGCCTTTCCCTCCTGGACGGCACAGGCTGCCGGCTACCGCAGCATGTGCCGTCCAGGAAGGAAAATCTTAGCGGCCGTGAGTATAGAAGCGGAATACATATAAGAACAGGGGGGACTGCTGAGTATGGGGAGAAAGAAGAAGACAAAACATCATCTACATTCGCTCTGTATTATTATCCTTGCATATGTGAACCGGTATTTTTACCCGCTGCTGTTACTTGGTATTGTGGCATGGGGAAGGGAGACGTCGAATTTAAAGCTGGCCGGCATAAGTATCCTGTTTTTTTCGGCCTATGAACTGATTGGGTATCTCTGCAGATGGAAACATATTTTCTGCTCGTTTCAAAATGCCTATCACCAGAAAATGACGCCGGATAATATTGACTGGGATCTGGTATCAAAGGCGGATGCTTACCTGATTCCCGGTTTCTTCGCTTTTTTTGGCGTGATCCTGTTATTGCTGTGAAAGCCCTGTAATGGATGGCCCTCAGGCCGCTTACCGCAGCAAAGCCATACTTCCGGTCAATTTGTTGACTTTCTTTTTGGCCCCACAAATTGCAATCCCAAAATAATTCAAGTCGATTTCTGATACTTCCGTCATCTTCTCTATAAATTCATCGTAAGTCTTGCAGCCCTGCGCCAAATCTGAAAAATCAACGACTGTCAAATCCGAAAAATCCGGCTCATACAATTTTTCCCGGATAGCTTTTATCATATCTACATTGCCTTTCAAAATGGGTACAGGAAATTCAATAATTCCCAAATGTTTATTTCCGGTTCTGTCGTATACATCAGCGCCAACGACTTCCGGCATTTTCTTTCCTAAAGAGATACCCATAATAGCCGCCGTATTTGCGATAATTCCCAACGGTAGATTTTCGTCAATTACCATAACACATTTCTCGTTTTGCAAATCCATTTTTTGTCCTCCTTTTGATAACAGCGATATAGCTACGCTTTATGAAATCCTGAAGTCGCCAGTTTACTCACCGCCCTTTTCTTTTTCAAAAAAGATTTCACGGTACACGCCCGGTGCAAGTCCGATAAAGCTGGTAAAATAGTTTGTAAAATGGCTTTGGTCGGAAAAGCCTGTCCGTATGGCCGCGTCAAGCAAAGACACACCGTTTGACAACAATTTTTTCGCTTCATTGATACGGATTGTTTCCAAATAACGGTACGGGGTGATTCCCTTTGACTTTGTAAATGCCCTGAGAAGCGTTGACTTGCTTAGTCCTGCCTGACGGCAAAGCTGTTCTAAATAAATACGCTCCGCGAAGTGCTGCTCCATAAACGCACAGGCTTTTTCAATTTCCTGTCTGCACTCCGGAATACAGTTGT
>CAMWSA010000082.1 GCA_947176785.1 uncultured Lachnospiraceae bacterium | reverse complement strand
GATTTTGCAGCGCCACGGGGGCCGCTGGAAGCCGAGAAGCACTCTGGGGGAGGGCACGGAGATCCTGATCCGTCTGCCGCTGGATTCTCCGAAATGAACGGGATTTTATAGCCTTTTGTCCTCAGAGGTGTCGGAGTACAGGGATGGAACTATAAACGGCCTGAAGGGAAAAGGCAGGAAGAAATTGTAAACAGCATGTTCCCGGGAAGCGCACTGCTTGATGTCAGGACTTTTTATTACGGCCTGACATTGAGCGCCGGCAGTGCGTCTGCAGGGGGCATGCGGGACTCTAAGCAGGAGGAATATGCAGAGGCTAAAGCGGAATTTAGGGCGATATATGGAAATCGGGCTGGCGGTGCTGCTGGTTCTGGCAGCGCTATATCTGCCCCAGGGCTGGTTTGTGCTGCGGGACGCGGCGTCTATGGGCCGGGTACAGGGAGAGGCATTGGCTCCCCTGATGGTGGCACAGCTGGACCGCAGCTACGAGCGCGATATCTACCAGCGGCTGCGCGCTTATATGGAGGCATATGCCCGGGAAGATGTGAACTGCAGTTCCAAGGAGGTTGATCCGGGTGACGAATCGCTGTGGGAAAATATCAGCCAGGCGGAGGACTGCCGTCTGATGGCGGCGTTAAAGGGATGGCAATATGTGACGGATGCTTCTATGAAAGGACAGGAATCTGTTATAGAAAGCTGCAGCCAGTATGTTTTGATGCGTAAATCCGACGGACAGATTTTACTGGTGGCCAATGACATCCTGCTGGACAAGGGGGATGGCCGTCATATGGAGTTGCTGATTGACGGAGTGGACGGCACGCTTTACTATCTGGAGAGCGAGGAGGAGAATTACTATCCCCTGCTGCCGAAATGGTTTGATGACAGCTATGCATGGGACTGGTGGTGGCTGCTCAACGAAACCTATTGTACGGAAGACGAAAAGAGGCTGGAGGAAGAGTATAATGAGGAAATGGGAAGGGTTGCCCTTGGCAGGGAAGGCAGTCTGACGGTCAATGTTTATAACACCGAATATGCGGGACAATATGACTCTGATGGCATATCCGTGTCCGACTTTTCCGGTACATGGGTATTAAACGAGGGGGACACGGATATTTACTGCTGTCTGCTGACATTTGGCGAGGTTCAGGACAGCTGGGCCATGGAAATAGAGAAGCAGGAAGGAGAGGATTATTTCTATCGGATCAGGGTGGGCCTGCCGGGGGTGGTCAACTCCGTACCGGAGATGGCGGAGCGGATTTCCCTGACAGAGTATGACCGGGGCTTAGACGCAGGGGCAGGAGAACAGGGGGATGGCATCATGCCATAGCAGGCGGCAATATTTCGTGGCTAAACGGATGCTTTAGTGAAGTTGACATGGTCCTGCGTATTTGTTATCATGAAACTGGAGGAGGCGAGAGGACAGATGCCATAAAATCGTTTTGGGGTATGCAAAGTAAACCGGTACGCTGTTTCAAAACGGATTACCGGATTGAAAACAAAGGAATGTTTTGGGGGAGATGAAAAGTAACATGCAAAGGATCGTGGTAGTGGATGATGCGGAGATAAACCGTGAGTTGTTGCGCAATATATTGAAGGACAGGTATGTCATTGACATGGCCAGGGACGGGGAGGAGGCGCTGCAGAAGCTGCACAGGCATGAGAACGAAACGGCGGCGCTGCTTTTGGATCTGCAAATGCCTAAGATGGACGGTTTTTCCGTAATAGAGGAGATGAAAAAGGACGGCCTGCACAGCAGGATCCCGGTGCTGGTAATCAGCGGCGAGAGGTCCGTGGAGATTGAGGATAAGTGCTTCAGGATGGGGGTTTCGGATTTTATCCGCAAGCCCTTTGACGCATCCATTGTCAGAAACCGAGTAAAAAATGCGGTGGAACTCTTTACCTGCAAGAATCAGCTGGAGCAGAAGGTGGAGGAGCAGAATGAGACGCTGAAAGAGCAGTATCGGATCATCCAGATGCAGGCGGAGGAACTGAAGCAGGCCAAGCCCTTTAACAAGCTGATGATGCAGTACCGCAGCGCCATCATGGAGGTGGAGACCAAGCTCAGGGTGCTGAATGACGAATTTTCCCTGACCTACAACAGGAATCCCTTTGAGTCCGTCAAGAGCAGGCTGAAAACGCCGGAGAGCATCTATGAAAAGCTGCGGAGGAAGGGATATCCCATCACGGTAAAAAACATAGAAAAATATCTCAGCGATGTGGCGGGGGTCAGGGTGATCTGTTCCTTCCCGGACGACATTTACCGCCTGGCGGAGCTTTTTGCCCGCCAGGACGATATTATCCTGCTGAAGGAGAAGGACTATATCAAAAATCCCAAAGACAACGGGTACCGGAGCCTGCACCTGATTCTAAACATACCGATCTTCCTGTCCAGGGGGAAAAAGTATATGAAGGTGGAGGTGCAGTTCCGAACCATCGCCATGGACTTCTGGGCCAGCCTGGAGCATAAGCTGAAATACAAGAAAAACATGGAAAATGCGGATGAGATCGTGGCACGGCTGAGAGCCTGCGCCGATTCCATCGAAGTGTTGGACTATCAGATGCAGGAGATCAGGGACAAGATTGATAAGTCAAAGGGGTAGGATGCCCTGGCAGGGGAAGCAGGCCAGACGTGGGAAAAGGACTCCGGGATTTCCCGGAGTCCTTTTCCGTCACAGGAGGGATAGGCTAAGAAATGTTATTTTTGCAGGACCATCAGCACACCTTCCGGCCCCAGTGGATTCTTGGGGGCGTTCAGAACTCCCTGTCCGATACACGCTTCCACCACATCGTGGAAAAAGTGGTTGGAGGCGATACAGGTATTGTAGCTGACATATTCCTCCATGAGATGCGGGGGGATATGCTTTTTCATAAACTCGGCCAATTCTGCCGCCAGGCTCCGGGCCAGTTTCTGGATTCCGGTTGCCCCCTCTGTATGGGGAACCGTGCCCGCAGCTTTTAGGGTTTTGTCAAGCACATTCCAGAGTTTCCTGTTGGATTCAGGCGTAAGGGCCACTATGGCGGGTTCCAGGATATCCCCGTTTTTTTGCAGATAGCCGCATTGTATTGCCTTGGCGGCTATCTCCTTTTCCTCTTCAGACAGGGAAGAGGTAGCCAGGCCGTCCACACAACGGATGGTGAGGAGCAGCAGCGGATCGTTGGAAAGATTGAGGCTGCAATGAAAATGCGCCTGTAGACGGTCTCCGTACAGGTTCTCCACATATACGTTGGAGTAGCCGCAGATCTGCTGCGCATTAATGCCGTCATTGCCATAAAAATGATTGCATGTGTCTGCGTAGGCTTCCAGTGCAACACATGTATAAGGGCGGCTGGCCGGTACCGTATCGGAAAAGATGTCTCGCAGTTCGTCCCTCACCTGGGATCTAAAGAACCAGATCGCTCTGGAAATCAGGAGCCAGAGCAGGAGAGAGAGGCTTTTGGGAGAACCCAGCTGCTTTATGGACAGAATTTTTTCACGTTCCGCCTCTATGGCTCCGGCCAGGTACTGGCAGAAGGGGGAAGCGTACCTGCTGTAAATTTCATTGGCCGCCATGTATTCTTCCCTTTCCACAAGGAGGATATTGGAGATATATTTTCCCTGTCCGGTCCTGCGGAGCATGCCATATTGGCCGTTGACGCCCCGGCACTGTATCTCCAGTTCCTGCTCGATATAGGGCATGGGCACGTTCAGCTGCCGGGCAAGCTCTTCGGCGGACATTGCACTGGATCTGCACAGGTATATCAGATTCTGGGACAGGATGCGCTCCGCCTTTTCTCTGGGGTCATTCCCCACGGGATCACCGGTACCGATAAAGGTCAGGGATACGGGCTGCAGGGTTCTGTTCGTATTTTGCGCTTTTTTATTCATTTTTTTCCTCTCCTTTTTGGGCTTTGCACTCGTCCTGCCGGGGTTACTGCATGGCTCCCTGTTTGTCAGGGAATCCTCCTCCGGGCGGATGTTGTTTTTGATCGTTCTGCGGGCCAAAAACAGTCGCTGCTTCACGGTGTTTTCATTGATGCCCAGGCTGGCGGCAATTTCGGAAATTCTTCTCTCCTCCAGGTAGTACATGACCATGACGCTTCGATAACTCCGGGATAGAAAGGACATCTCACGGAAAATTTCCTTTAGCCTGTGCTGCTGTTCTTCCTGCTCAAACTGCTCCTCCAACATATCTTCTATGGAGTTTCCTGACGGATCTGTCATCCGGTTTACGGGCAGGACTCCCTTGGGATATTCCGTGGCTGTCCGGGCATCCGCGGATTGGCCCCCCGGATCCTCCAGAGGAATGGTTCTGTCATGATCCCTCTTTCTCCTCTCACAGTAGTCCGCATGTACGCGGTGGGCAATTGTCCATGCGAAGGCATGGAAATGCCGGATGTCTTCGCTTTGCCGCAGGGCCTTCAGTATGGCCAGGATTATATCGGAACACAGATCCTCAGCCTCATGGGAGGTGCTGCAGTGGCGGTAGGCATAGGCGTACAGCTTGTCCAGAAAGCGGGGATTAGCCAGCAGGGCGATTGCTTCATCATTTTTCATAGGTTTTTTGCTCCATTCATGAATGTTACACTTATATAGTCGGCGGAGAACGGAAATGGTTATACATTCAGAGAAAAAAATCTGTTGATTTCGGAGATAAAAAAAGCTATATTATTGCTGTAGGAACGGATCATATCCAAGAGCGGCGGACTGAGGCCGGGATTAAAGGTGCTTCTGCGGAGGGAATTACCGACAGGACACAAAACGGGAAGGGGTATAAGATGATCATTGACACCCATGCGCATTATGATGACAAAGCATTTGACGAGGACCGGAGGGAAGTGCTGGCGGATCTGCCGGTTCACGGTATCCACCGGGTGATCAACAGCGGCTCCGACCTGGAAGCCTGCCGCCGGACCATGGAACTGATGGAGCGGTACCCGTTTATATATGGCTCACTGGGGATTCATCCCTGTGACACCACAGACATGACGGAAGGAGACATGGACTGGCTGGCCAGTCAGAGTCGCCTGGATAAATGTGTAGCCATCGGTGAGATTGGTCTGGATTATTACTGGGATGAGCCGGAACGACAGCTGCAGAAAAAGTGGTTTGTGTGCCAACTGCGGCTGGCCCAGGAGGTGGGACTGCCTGTGGTAGTCCATTCCCGGGAAGCGGCCCAGGATACTGTAGAACTGATGCGGGCTGAACATGCGGAGCGCAGCGGAGGAGTGATCCATTGCTATTCTTACAGCAAGGAGTTGGCCCGTACTTTTCTGGATATGGGTTTTTATTTTGGCATTGGAGGCGTAGTAACCTTTAAAAACGGCAGGAAATTAAAAGAGACAGTGGAATATCTTCCCATGGATCGGATTTTGCTGGAGACGGACTCCCCATACTTAAGCCCTGTGCCCAATCGGGGCAAACGCAATGACTCCCGCAATCTTCCCTATGTGGTGTCCCAAATTGCCCGGATTAAAGGGATCACGGAGGATGAGGTGGAGCGGATTACCACGGACAATGCTCTGCGGTTATATCCCAAGTTGCAGGTGTAAGGGGGATTCCGAGCCATGGGTTCCTGTCAGGTAACATCACTAATCCGCTATCCCCAGGTCTCCTCGAAATGCTTCAAAGCTTTTGGTGCCGGAAGCGGCCATGCACCACTTTCTTAAAGTGGTTCCATCCTGTTCGCCATCAATGTGTCTGCGGATGTCTTCGGGAATCTCTCCCAGGTGATCCAAGAAATCATATATGATCTGTCGCTCTCCTTCGGCCCTGCCTTCAGCGATACCTTCGGCCCTGCCTTCAGCGATACCTTCGGCTCTGCCTTCAGCGATACCTTCGGCCCTGCCTTCAGCGATACCTTCGGCTCTGCCTTCAGCCTTTCCTATAGCGATGCCTACGGCCTTTCCTGCCTCCCGGCCATCCTCAAATGCCTCCTCCCGCTCCACTGAAACCGCTTCATCATAATTCCATTGTGTATACAGCATATTCGCCACCTCCGATCCATGATTCTCCATGAACTTCGTCAGAATCCCGGCATCAATGCAGTCATTCACCGCCAGGGTGATTGCGGCATCCCGGGTCAGTCCATTCCACAGATAACTCTTAATCTGCTGGATAAACCAGGAATACTCGTACATCGGGCGGCATTGCTCTAAAAGCTTATGTCCTGACGGAAGATTGATGTTGATCACTTTTACTTCCAATTCTAACATAGGATGTTCCATCTTTTCAAGATAGGCGTCAGAGAGCCGTAGAACTTTTTCTGGCGGCTGTGGATCGTCACCATTGTAAAAAACAAAAAATTCCGGAAGGGGGATATGGACCAGCTTACGCTTATAAAGCGTCTTTTTGTCCAATATTTTCTCCAGAGTGCGTCCCAGGTACAAGAGATCCCGCAGAGGCATGTTCTCATTTACCGTGGACTGGTGCTCACTGATGACCAGCACCCGGTTTTTCACCGTGAAAGCCAGATCATTTTTCCGTGCAACAAACAGCACTCCTTCCAGCGTAACATATGTAATGTCCTCAGGTGCCACTTTCTCATGTGTCAACGCGGCATACAGCTGGGAAGCGTTTTCCGGTTCCCCAAAATACGTCGTAAATGCGCTGTCTTTTACTTCTCTGTTGGAAATTATATTTTCCTTCTCTTTTGCCATTGTCAGGCTCCTCCTTATAAACTTTTTGTAAAAGAAAACAGCAGAAAGAATAACGCCCTCACTTGAATGCGGTTGTTATTCTTTCTGCTGTTGTATCTCTTATTATACAAGGCATGAAAAATTTGTCAAGTGCGGAAACAGCGAAATATTTATGCTATATGAAAAAAGATATTGACAAATATATCGCACTGCGATACTATTGAGTATATCGAGGTGCGATGCATAGAGGTGATATATATATTGAGGAGGCAAAGAAGGTGGAATCAAAAAGAACAAACAGGAGGTGGGCAATAAGCTTGCTCGTGGTGGGAATTGCTACAGTGATATTGGCAGGATCAAATTTAGCCGGGGTAAGGCTGCCAGATATAGTACTAAGGATTATAGGAATCCTGGACTTAATTGCGCTTTTTATATTGGCATTTTCAACGGCTAAAAAAATGATAAAAAGGGATAAGGCATAAGCTTGGAAGCAGGACTTCCCAATACGGATTAAGGCAGTATCGCAGGCTCGGCCTGCGATATGCAGAAAAAAGGTTGGATGTTCCACATTCAAATACCGATTGGCGCAATATTGAGGAGGAAGCCAGCCATATTCGCGAAGAGGTAAGTCATGAGCTAACGTCCCAAATGTTAATTAACGCAATAACACAGGCGCGTCCTATGTTATGCAGAAAAGAGGTAAGTATGGAAGAACATATCAAGAAGGTATATGTTCCGATGACAGAAACAGGTTTTTACATCTTATACTGCCTGCAGGAGCCCATGCATGGCTATAATATTGTGCAGCAGGTACTGAAACTGACGGACGGCGAAATTCGAATCAGCCCCGGTACCATGTATGGTAGCCTGTCCAAGATGGAAAGGGATGGAGTGATTTGCTTTGTGCGGGAGGAGGAGAAGCGTAAGATATACCGGATCACCGATCTGGGCAGGGAGGTGCTGGCCTTGGAGATGCGGCGTATACGACGGCTGTACCGAACTGTGGAGAACAGTGGCCTGCAGGGAGCAGCAGAGGTTGCGGATGCTGTGGAGGCAGGGGGGTGGTGATTTTCAGTAAATCATGAAAGAAGAAAGTCATACAGGAAATGAATATCAATAGACGGTTTTTCGTTGTGATTATAACAGGTGTGGCAGTTCAGGGAGCCTGGAGAATTGCATGCATAGATCACATAAGTGCAATATTACAGAATTAAATGCCGAATGCAATAGGAAAGAGACTAAAATGTTTTGCAGAAAATGTAGAAAAGGTGGCGGGATTATGGGTGATATAATAAAAAAATTGCGAATATTTACTATAGCTGATTTCAAGGAGGAAGAGGAATGGCTTACGGAGATGCACCGGTCAGGCTGGAAATTGAACGGTATGACACCTCCCTGCTTATTCTATTTCGAGAGATGTGAACCGGAGGATGTGGTCTACCAGCTGGATTTTCGTAACAGACGGGATGGAGACGGAGCAGAATACCGGCAAATGTTCCGCGACTGTGGCTGGGAGTATGTGGAGAGCTGCATAAACTTTCACTATTTCAGAAAGCCGGTCTCTCAGATGGAGGGAAAGGAAGAGATATTCAGTGACAATGCCTCCCGGATTGACTTTCTTGGCCGGATCTGGAAATGGCGGATGATGCCAATATTTGTGGTATTTTTCGGCTGCGTCATGCCACAGGTACATCATGGGATTACCGGCGTAGTTCCCAGGGATATTTTTTTCTGGATATTTTTTATAATGTTTCTTTTATATCTGCGTCTGATTCTCCATGTGGGGATCAAGTTTTTTCGGATGAGGTGCAGTTTGAAATAAAGCCGAGAGCCCATACCCTGTGTCCTAGGAGACCGTTTTGCAACCGCCTTAGGAAAGATGCCATATGACAGGATATAAATGTGAGGAAAATGCTGCGTATTTGCCACATACAGAAGCTGTCTGACAGAAGGGAACAGGATTGGAAAGCAGCCAGAATCCGCAAAATACGGGAAGAAAACGGCCAGGGTAAAAAACACTGCACGAAAAGATGGCATTTAGTGCGGCATTCATGATTTACAGGAGAGAAACAGAGTTTTATAATGAGTCTGGACATGGGCGGGATTATAAACAGGGTTGGCCGCCCTTGCGGGAAAGGAGTAAATATGTCATTGGAAGTAAAGAAGCTGACAAAAAAGTACGGGGAGAAAACGGTGGTGGATGGCCTGTCTTTCACATTGGAAAAGCCTGGCGTCTACGCGCTGCTGGGAACCAACGGTGCGGGCAAGACCACATCCATCCGTATGATCCTGGGGATGCTGGCCTGCGACAGCGGCCAGGTGTTGTGGCAGGGAAAACCCATGGACGCCATGCATATGAATGTGGGTTATCTGGCAGAAGAGAGGGGACTTTATCCCAAATATGAACTGATGGACCAACTGCTGTATTTTGCTAAGTTAAAGGGCGTACCCAGGGATACCGCCAGGGAGAGAATCGCCTACTGGGCGGGGCGGCTGGAGGTAGAGGAATATCTTTATCCTCCGAAAACAAAAGGGAAAAAAGCAGAGAAGCCCAAGATGGCAGATCAGCTTTCCAAGGGCAACCAGCAGAAGATCCAGCTGATGGCAGCCCTGCTGTCGGAGCCGCAGCTGCTGATCCTGGATGAGCCTTTGAGCGGCCTGGACCCGGTGAACACGGATTTGTTTAAGGGGATCATCCGGGAGGAGATGGATAAAGGGAAATACCTGATTATGTCCTCCCATCAGATGGCTACAATCGAGGAGTTTTGTGAGGACATTACGATTTTAAACCGGGGCAGGGCGGTTTTGCAGGGCAATCTGAATGAGATCAAGCGAAGCTATGGGCGGGTGAATATGTTTGTAAAATGTGATCAGCCCTTTGAGGATATCATTGAAAGACATGCTCTGCCCATCATAAATGACACCCCTGACGGAAAGCAGCTGAAAGTGGCCGGCGAAGAGCAGGCTCTGGACTTTTTACAGGATCTGTTAAAGGAGCGTCGCCAGGTGGTGAAGTTTGAACTGCGGGAGCCTTCCCTGCATGAGATTTTCATTGAGAAGGCGGGGACTGCCCAGGAAGAGGAGTCTGATGCCGCAGACCGGCGGAAGGCGGAGAACGGAGGCACCCATGAGGAGAAATGAGTATGCGGGCTGGAGGGAAGTATTTCTCTTCTCGCTCAAGCAGGAGATGAAACAGAAGTCTTTCAGGGGCTTTCTGATTCTGATGTGTGTGATAATTCTGGCGTATGTACCGGTGAGTGCATGGCTGCAGCAAAAAGGACGGGAGCAGACAAGGGCCACAGAGGTAAGCCGTCTTACCGTCTATGACGAGACGGGGCTGGGAATTGATTACAGTCAAGCGCTGGAAGGGGAGCGCTATGAGGATTTGCGTGTGGCGGAGGAACCCGGAGATGGTTTTGCATCCCATGTGCAGGTTCTGGAGGAAAGCCAGGGAAGCACGGAAATGCTTGTGCATGTGACCTATGAGGAGGCAGGATATTTTAATCTGACCTTTGTAAAGGCGGCCACGGCGGATTTAAAGGACAAGGACTGTGATCAGCTTTCCCGGGACTTTGAGAGTTTTTTTCAGGACGCGCGGATACGGGTGGTGGATGTAAACCAGGAGCAGCTTGACTTTATCAACCAACCGGTGGAAAGCCGGGTGGAACGCACCACCCAGGAGGGGGAGATTACCCCGGAGGAGGACGGGGAAGGTATTTCCATGACCGAATACTATGTGCTGCTGGCGGGAATTGTCATTGTCATGATGATCGTCAACCTGAGCGGCGGGCAGATCGCCCTGTC
This sequence comes from uncultured Lachnospiraceae bacterium, assembly GCA_947176785.1. Taxonomy (GTDB): domain Bacteria; phylum Bacillota; class Clostridia; order Lachnospirales; family Lachnospiraceae; genus Acetatifactor. Next base: position 1,216 of record CAMWSA010000082.1, on the reverse strand, counting down.
CATCGTGACGGAGAAGAGTACTAAAGTGGTGGAATACCTGATGATCAATGTGCGGCCCATGGCGCTGATTGTAGGCAAGATATTGGCGGCGCTGACCACAGTGGTGATTCAATTTGCCGCCTACGGTGTCTGTTATCTCCTCTCCGCGACAATCGGCAGGCTGGTCTTCGGAAATGCCCAAAGCGGCGTGGATGCGGAGGGGCAATCCGGGATTATGGAGTTGTTTGCCCATGTCAATGTCGGCACTCTGCTGTTGGCGGCGGCCATGATCCTTGTGGGTGTGTTGTTTTTCAGCATCGTGGCAGGACTGGCGGGAGCCTCCGTGAGCAGGATGGAGGAGATGGCGGAGGGCCTCAAGATCTACCAGCTGCTGTTGGTGGTGGGCTCCTATGTGGGGATTTTCCTGTGTATCATGCAGATGATGGGCAATGTCAGCGACGTGGTGGTAAATATCTGCTGTATTTTGCCGCTGTCGGCCCCCTTTGTCATGCCGGCCAATCTACTGCTTGGCAAGGTGGGCGTGGCTACGGGCCTGGTGAGCCTGGCGGTGGTGATTGTCTGTACGGCGGCGCTGTTTTCCTTTACCGCCAGGGTATATGAGTCCATGATCTTTTATAACGGCAATGTGTTAAAATTGAAGGATATTCTGCAAATTGCAAAAAACCGCCGGGCAGCCGTGCAAAATCCAGGCCCTGCGGCCCCGGGAGGAGCCGGAGGCAATTTGGGCGGCGGACGGGTTAAGCCCGGGAAAGGAGGGCGGACATCATGAATAAAGGAATGTTCAGCGGCTGGCGGGATGTGTTCTCGTTTACCCTCAGGCAGGCCGCCGGGAAGAAATTCCGCTATGTTACGATAGTGTTGGCCCTGATAATGCTGGCAGCCGGGCTGGCCATCAGCGTTATCATGGCATTTGTCCAGAAAAAGGAGGACGGCAAGCGCTCTCCCATAGAGCAGGTCTATGTCGCGGATAACAGCGGACTGGAAGTATTGTACCTGGAGGGCTTTGGGGCCAGATACGGGGAGGCGTTCCCTGCTATTTCCTTTGTGGAGGCGCTGCAGCCGGTGGAAGAACTGGCTGTGACTCTGGGAGAGCAGGAGCCGGAGAGCGTGATTCTGGAGATCAGCCGGAATCCGGAAGGGTATCTGCTGACAGTGGTGCTGCCCTACGGCAGTGAGATTGAAAAGGGGGATGCGGAGGATCTGTGTGAAGCGTTTG
>CAMWSA010000081.1 GCA_947176785.1 uncultured Lachnospiraceae bacterium | reverse complement strand
CTGTCCGGGGATATGCTGTTTGGAAAATCCTTAGTTCTTGCGTTCCGCATATCCCTAAAATTTGCGGAACCGCTCATATCTCTGGGCGGCAAGTTCTTCGCCGCTCATCCCCTGGCAGCGCTTCAGGAAATCCACAAGCTGCTCCTTCATGTAGCCGCCGATGGCCGCCGCCGTGGTATTGTCCGCCCCGCCAAACTCGGGGATGATCTTCTCAATGACATTTAACTGCTTCAGATCCTGGGCCGTGATGTGCATGACTTCACTGGCCTCCCTGGCCCTGGAGGCATCCTTCCACAGGATGGAGGCAAAGCCCTCGGGGGAAAGAATGGAATAGGTAGCATTCTCCAGCATCCACACCTCGTTACCCACCGCCGTGGCCAACGCGCCGCCGCTGCCGCCCTCTCCGATAAAAATACATAGCACGGGCACTTTCAGGGCTGCCATCTCCTTCAGGTTTCTGGCAATGGCCTCACCCTGGCCCCTCTCCTCCGCCTCAATGCCGCAAAAGGCCCCGGCTGTGTTGACAAAGCTGATGACCGGCCGATTGAATTTTTCCGCCTGCTTCATCAGGCGCAGGGCTTTCCGGTAACCCTCCGGCATGGGCATGCCAAAATTCCGCCTCTGGCACTCCTTGATATCCTTGCCCTTATGCTCGGCAATGACCGTCACCGGCTGGCCGTCCAGAAATGCCAGGCCGCCGATGATGGCCGGATCATCCCGAAAAGCCCTGTCCCCGTGGGACTCCACAAAGAAGTCAAATATATGCTCCATATAATCACATGCCTGGGGCCTCTCCACTTTGCGGACCGCCTTGACCTTATCCCAGGCATCCATGGGACGTACCTTGAAGGACTGCTCCTTCAGGATCTCGCTGAGCACGAAATGGCTGTCCTTCCCCGGTGTGAATCCCGCATACTGCCCTTCCCTGCACTGATGCGCTTTTATAAGGAAGTAAATGGTCTTTTTCAGAGTTTCCCGCTTTACAATACCGTCGATGATCCCGTGTTCCACCAAAAACTCTGCCGTCTGGAAGCCCTCCGGCAGTTCCTGCCCGATGGTCTGCTTGATCACCCTGGGACCCGCAAAACCCACCAGCGCCCCCGGTTCCGCCATGATCACATCCCCCAGCATGGCAAAGCTGGCGGTGACTCCGCCTGTGGTGGGATCTGTCAGTATAGTGCAGTACAAAAGCCCTGCCTCCCCCAGCTTCTGAACGGCTGCGGAAGTCTTGGCCATCTGCATCAGCGAAACAATACCCTCCTGCATTCTGGCCCCTCCGGAACAGCAAAAAAGAAACACCGGCAGCTTATATTCAATGGCCCGTTCAATGGCGGCAGTGATCTTCTCCCCCACTGTCTGACCCATACTGGACATCAAAAATCGGGAATCGCAAATTCCCAGTACGATATCTTCTCCAAAAACTTTACAACGGCCCACGGTCACGGCCTCGTCCAGCCCGGTTTTCTCCCTGGCCTCCGCCAGCTTCTCCTCATAGCCCTCATAGTTTAAGGGATTGTGTACGGGCAGATCCGTAAACCACGGCTCAAAGGTATGGGGATCTGCCACCATACGGATACGATTGGGCACTCTTACCCGGAAATATCCCTCGCACTCATAGCAGATATACTTTCTCTTTACCACTCTCTGTCGGTTTACCTGCTTGCCGCACTTAGGGCAGCGAATCATGTAGTTCTCCTGGCTTGAGGCAGAGTTGCCCTGGGCCGGGGCACTTTCATTTACACCGGCCTCCTGGCCGCCGTCCTGGCGCTGGAAAGACCGGCGCTTTGCCTGTTCGCCGGCCTCTCCGGCGCTGCCGGTACCCATGCTGCCTGCCCCCTCTTCCCGGTTGCCTTCCTGCACTGTGGTGCGAGACTTGGATGCGGCCAGGGATGCGTTCAGCCTGCTCAGTTTTCTGGCAAAATAGTCCGCTCTTTTTTGTTTTAAAAAATCCATGTTCATCGCTTACACCTCTTTGTGGATATGTTGTTATGCCAATTCCCGATTTTTCTCACCCAATAGAAAAGGTCAATTCCGCCTGGGCTGCCACCTTGTCGCCCACCTTCGCCACCGCCCGGCCCACGCCAACGGGGCCTTTTACCTTGATAATCTCTGTCTCCAGCAGCAGCACATCCCCCGGAACCACTTTCTGGCGGAATCTGGCCTTGTCAATTCCTGCGAAATAGGCCGTGCGCCCCTTAAAGTCCGGCTGTGACAGCATGGCTACCGCTCCCACCTGGGCCAGCGCCTCTATGATCAGCACGCCGGGCATCACAGGATTGCCCGGAAAATGTCCCTGGAAAAAGGGCTCGTTCACGCTGACGCACTTCCTGCCCAGGGCGCGCGTCCCGGGCTCCAGCTCCTCTATGGTGTCAATCAGAAGAAAGGGATACCTGTGGGGAATGATATCCATAATTTCCTGTGCAGTATATAACGACATTGTTTTTCTCCTCTACGAAATGATAGGCAACGACATTGGAATTCTCAAGGTCGTTTATTACATATGCTCAATCCAGACAAACCGAGCCCTGCTCAAAGGCTCTCTGCCCGCAGGGCTATGTAAACCGCCAGCCTTCTGCCCACCCTCAGTCAGTTCCGCATATTCCCAATTAAGATGCTCGCATTGTGGCCTCCGAAGCCCAGGGAATTGCTGAGAGCGTAGGGGACTTCCTCCTGGCGGCTCTCTTTGCAATAATCCAGATCCAGTTCTTCCTCGCTCTCCTGAAGACCCACTGTCCTGTGAATAAAGCCCTCCTGAAGTTCCTTGACACAGGTGATGAATTCCACTGCCCCGGCGGCACCCAGCAGGTGGCCGATCATGGACTTGGTGGAATTGATTCTCAGGTTCTTCGCGTGATCCCCAAAAGCCAGCTTAATAGCCCTGGTCTCAAACAGATCATTGTGATGGGTTGCCGTGCCATGGGCGTTGATATAGGTCACTTCTCCCGGCATCACATTTCCGTCCGTCAGGGCATTGGTCATGGCCCTGGCGGCACCGCTGCCATCCTCCGCCGGGGAAGTGATGTGGTAGGCGTCCGAGGTACAGCCATACCCCAATACCTCCGCATAGATGTGGGCACCTCTCGCTCTGGCATGCCCCAGTTCCTCCAGAATCACTACCCCCGCACCCTCGCCCATGACAAAACCGCTTCTGTCCTTGTCAAAGGGTATGGAACATCTGGCGGGGTCCGTGCTGTCTGACAGGGCAGTCAGGGAGGTGAAGCCCGCAATGCCCACAGGCGTCACGGCCGCTTCCGTGCCGCCCGCCACCATTACATCCGCATCCCCGTACTGGATGGCGCGGAATGCCTCGCCGATGGAGTTGGCGCCCGTGGCACAGGCCGTCACCACATTCAGACTCTTGCCCTTGAGGCCGAAAGCGATACTCACATTACCCGCTGCCATGTTGGAGATCATCAGGGGGACAAACAGGGGAGCCACCCGGGAAGGCCCTTTTTCCACCAGTCTGCCATATTCTCTCTCAATGGCCTGCAGACTGCCGATGCCGCTGCCAATGCTGCATCCCACCCTGTATGCGTCCTCCTTCTCCATGTCCAGGCCCGCATCCCGCAGTGCCTCCCCGGCTGCCGCCACCGCAAACTGGCAGAACAACTCCATGCGTCTGGCGGATTTTTTGTCCATATAATTCTCCGGCTGGAAGTCCCTGACCTCCGCTGCCAGCCTGCACTTATATTCGGAGGCGTCAAACCGGGTGATGGGGGCAAATCCTGTTTTTTCCTGTCTGATGCCCTCCCAGAAAGCCTCCACGCCGATGCCGATGGGCGTCACGGCACCCATGCCGGTCACTACCACTCGTCTGCTCATATTGCCATACCTCCATCCACACAGATCACCTGACCTGTGATATAGTTCGCTCTGTCCCCCGCCAAAAATGCCACCGTCTCCGCAATATCCTCCACACTGCCCATCCTGCCCATGGGCACAGCGGCCACACCGGCTTCCCGGGCTTTCTCCGACAACGCCCGGGTCATCTCCGTGTCAATAAAACCGGGGGCCACCGCATTGACGCACACCCCCCGGGATGCCAGTTCCCTGGCAACACTCTTGGTCAGTCCGATGAGCCCCGCCTTGGAGGCGCTGTAATTGGCCTGACCCGCATTGCCCAGCACACCGGAGACGGAGGAAATATTCACGATCTTACCGCTGCGCTGCATTAAAAAGTATTTTGACAGGTGGCGCATGGTGTTGAAAGCACCCTTTAAATTGATATCCAGCACCTTGTCATAGTCCTCCTCGGACATCCGCATAAGCAGATTGTCCCTGGTCACTCCCGCATTGTTCACCAGTATGTCCACATGACTGTATTTTTTTATAATCTGCTCAATCATATCGGAGCAGGCGGCAAAATCGGACACGTCACAGCCGATGCATTCCGCCTGGCCCCCGGCAGCGGCAATCTCTTCTGCCAGTTCCCGGGCCTTTTGCTGAGAGCCATTATAGTTAATCAGCACAATGGCTCCCAGGGCTGCCAGCTTTCTGGCAATGCCCCGGCCAATGCCCCGGCTGGCCCCTGTTACCAACGCCACTTTGCCTGCGAGTTCCATAGGATACTCAGGCTTACTTAATTCTACTTCCATCTGTCTCTCCTTAATATGATGTTGGGAGCAACGCTGCTTGCATGAAGCTGCACCGGCAACATGTTCCGCCCACATCCTGATCTTCCGAAATAATGTTATAACGGATCCGGCAGCGTATAGAAATTATAGTCAACGACATTATAATTTCACATGAAGCCTTGCGAAAACCTGGGTGTATGGTTTTCGCAGGACCGTAGAAATTTCAATGTCGTTTACTATACATCAGACAGATCAGAGGGCCGGTATCTCCAGCTTCTCCAGATCTTCCACCTTCTCCACATTGTACACCCGGGCATCCCTGCTGATCTTGCGCAGGAACCCGGTAAGGGTTTTGCCGGGGCCGATCTCGATAAAGGTATCCACGCCGTCCTCCAGCATACGCTCCATGGTCTCACGCCATCTGACTGTACCGGAGACCTGCTTTTCCAGCAGTTCCTTGACCCGGGAACTGTCCGTTACGGGCGCAGCCTCCACATTGCACAGATAGGGAATGACAGGATCATGCACCGTCACGTCCGCCAGCTGCACCGCCAGCTTCTCCCCTGCGCCTGCCAGCAGGGAAGAGTGGAAGGGGCCGCTGACCTTCAGGGATACACAGCGCCTGGCTCCTGCCTCCTGCAATTTTGCCGCCGCAGCCTGCACGGCATCCTCCTCTCCGGTGATTACAATCTGCCCGGGGCAATTGTCGTTGGCGATGGACACGATACCCTCTGTGTCCTCGCAGACCGCCCGGATGGTATCCGCATCCAGCCCCAGCACTGCCGTCATGGCACCGCCTGTGGGATATGCCTCCTGCATATAGATGCCCCTGCTGCGGATCAGCCTGAACAGGTCTTCCGGCCCCATAACCCGGGCTGCGGCCAGGGCACCATACTCCCCCAGGCTGAGTCCGGCGCAGCAGTCTGCCTTGATGCCCTTCTGCTCCAATACTCTCAGAATTGCCACCTCCGTAGCAAGCATGGCAATCTGGGTGTATTCTGTAATGTCCAAGCGCTCATTTTCCTCAAAGCAGAGCGCCGCCACATCCAGGCCAGTGGCCTTCTGCGCCAGTTCATAGATTTCCCTGGCCACCTCATATTTCTCATAAAAATCCTTGCCCATACCGCAGTACTGGGCCCCCTGCCCGGGGAAAATAAATGCTGTCTTGCCCATCTTTTCGCACAAACTCCCATCTACCCGCCTCGGCGGGTCCTATATGCGCAGCCAATATTCCGCCTTGCCGTTTCCCTCATCACACTTTTCAGTGGTTTGTTGAATCTTCAGCAAGGCTTCCGCTTTCCTCTTCCCTTGGTATACATTTCGGTGGTTTATTGCAGCTTTAGCAGACCTTCCGCCTGCTCCATGATCTCAAGGATCATCTCCTGGCAGGTCTGCTCCTCGTGAACCAGGCCCGCGATCTGGCCCGCCATCAGGGTTCCGTTCACCACATCGCCTTCCACCACGGCTTTGCGCAGAGCCCCCAGGGTCAGCTGCTCCAGTTCCTCGAAGGGCGCTCCCCCCTTTTCCAGTTTCAGGTATTCACGAGTCATCTGATTGCGCAGCTGTCTCACGGGATGCCCGTGGCTCAAGCCCGTCACCTCGGAGTCAATGTCCTTGGCGGCAATCACTTTCTGCTTGTAATTGTCATGGACAATGGATTCCCTGGCCACGATGAAGCGTGTTCCCAGCTGCACCGCCTCTGCGCCCAGCATCATGGCTGCCGCCAGCCCTCTGCCGTCCGCAATGCCTCCTGCCGCAATCACAGGGATGCTCACTGCGTCCACCACCTGGGGCACCAGCGTCATGGTGGTGGCGGAACCGATATGTCCGCCGGACTCGGTCCCCTCCGCCACCACGGCGTCGGCCCCGGCCCGCTCCATCATTTTAGCCATAGCAACGCTGGCCACCACCGGAATCACCTTTACGCCCGCTTCCTTCCAGGCGGATAAATATTTTCCCGGATTCCCGGCCCCGGTGGTCACCACCTTTACACCCTCTTCCACAATCACCCGTGCGATGGCGTCCGCCTCGGGATTCATCAGCATCAGGTTCACGCCGAAGGGCTTCCCCGTCCTCTCTTTCACTTTCCGGATCTGCTCCCGCACAAACTCGGCAGGGGCACCTCCGGCTCCAATCAGTCCCATCCCCCCGGCCTCGGACACGGCCGCCACCAGGTGGTATTCCGCCACCCAGGCCATACCGCCCTGCATAATGGGATATGCAATCCCCAGCATATCAGTCACTCTTGTTTTCATGTCATCCTCTTCCCGCGTCCCGGCGTCCGGATCTACTCAGAAGCGGTTATACTCACGGGCGATTGGATTTTCCTTCCTGCACATCACACGCTGCCACAAGCCTCCGGCATATGTCGTTTACTATAATTATGCGGCATGTGACGTGCGGGAACCGGAAAATCTCAGCGCCCGTCGATATCATATGAACCCCGGAACAAGCAATTATAAACTCTCAATGTGCGGACAACTTACTCCACGCCCTTATCCTTCAGGTACTCCATCACATCGCCCACCGTAGCCATTTTCTCCAGATCCTCGGAGGGGATTTCGATGCCAAACTCATCTTCCAGGGCCATCACCATCTCAAACAGATCCAGCGAATCCGCGTTCAGATCATCCTTGAAGCTGGTGTCCTCCGTGATATTCATGCCGTCCGCATTCAGCTTTTCCTCAATGATTTCCTTCACTTTTTCAAACATGACTTCTTCTCCTTTTCTTCATTTCTTTTCATTATGCGATTGCGAAACTCCCCTTCCGGAAACAGTGGATGGGCAATATATACAAAATAAGGGCGGCTTGCCGCTGCATGAAGCAAATTTGCGGAACAAATTTACTTCCAAGCCCGTTTTTGCATATATTGACCGGCCACGTCACTTGCGGGGAATGTTTCACAACTGCCTAATTTCTTTTCATGGTTTTTCAAACTACATAAAATAGTTCGCCACTCTATTTGTTTGAGTATCAAATATTTTGACCGTCAAACTATTTCAACAGGATAATACTACCGGGCAAAACAAATGTCAATAGTTTTTTTGCCGGGGCGGTGGACTATATCAACAGGCCCTTTTCCATTGGGGCCCTGCAGCGGAAGATCAGCGCTATGTTTGCCATGCTGAAGCATCACAAACCGGCCAGGGATATTTATGATGGCGGCGGGCTGTCCCTGGACTTCTCGGAACAGTCCGTTTCGCTGTATGGCAAACCGGCCCGCAGGCTTTGTGTCTGTCCCATGACAGCAGGCGGACGGCGGAGGCCCTGTTTAATCTGCCGGGCAATGCGGTAAAGTACACCCCGGCAGGCGGAAAAATCAGCGTGTTGGTGGAATTGTGGGAAATGTATGTCAAGCCGGATGTGGCTGACATCGGAAAGGGCATTGCATAGTGCTTTTAATGCTCCGCTACCGCCGGGAGCGGGCAAATTTGTTCCGGTATTCCATGGCCTTGCGATATCCCGGGGCACGCCCGGGCTGTAGGCATGGAACTCTCCCAGGACGATGCAGGCCAGGCGCTCACCGGGATATTTTTCCGGCAGACGCCTGGCCCTGGCATAGTCCTGGGAGCCGCCCGGATCGTGCAGACAGCAGGCATGTCGCTGCACCATGACGCGTTGGTGTCAATGGCCTTCAGGAAGCATTTGTACGATTTTTTGTCTATTTGTTCCTGCGGAATTGCACCGGGGTCATGCCGTAAGCTTTCTTAAACAGCCTGTTGAAATGCTCCACGGTCTCATAACCCACCTCCGCCGCAATGGATTCCACCGTGCGGTTTGTCTCCTTCAGCATGGTACGGGCGCGCTTCATCCGGGCCGCTTTCACCGCCTCCTGAAAAGTTGTTCCGGTGTTTTCTCTGATGTACTTGGACACGTAGGGCTTAGACAAATGAAAAACCTGGGACAGTTCCTCCAGGGTCACATCCTGGCTGTGGTCCTGAATATATTTCATCATATCCATAATCCGCTCCTGACGGCCCTGGGTCATGTTGGCGGCTTTGGCCAGCTTGTTCACCGCCACCACCAGGGCGGCGATAGAACTCTTGATGATATCGCCGTCAATGCCCACGCCCCACTGGAAGCTGCCGTTTTGCAGTACGCCCACATAGGAGGCCGCCTTGGAGGAGGAGCCTCTGGACACCGCATGTTCCTCGTACACGGAAAGTTCATAGGAGATGCCGAAAAACAGCTTCAGCGCATTGCTGACAGCGTCCAGACGACCGTTGCCGTCCGCCTCAATCACCCGCTTTTCCTTGCCCTGCTGGATGGTCACGCTGGCTACAATCCCCTCCGGCACCTGCCTGAAATGGCACTCTGTCACATCAAATACCTCTCTGGGCTTGATGTAAGTATCCTCAAAAATCCTGTACACATCCGCCGGGGCCAACTCCTTGTGCCGCTGGTCGGAGACGCCCTTCATCAGATAGCCCACTTCCTCCCGCATCTGGGCAGGCAGGGCCATGCCGAAATTCTGCTTCAATATGAAGGCAATTCCGCCCTTGCCGGACTGGCTGTTGATACGGATCACGTCGGATTCATACTCCCGGCCCAGATCCTGAGGGTCGATGGGCAGATAGGGCACATCCCAGCGTTTCCCGCTCTTACCCTCCTTCCTCCAGGTCATGCCCTTGGAAATGGCGTCCTGATGGGAACCGGAAAAAGCGGTAAATACCAGGTCGCCCGCATAGGGGGAGCGCTCATAGACATGCATGCCCGTGAGCATCTCGTATTTTTCCCGGATGGGGTTAATATGGGAGAAATCCAGGCCCGACGCCACGCCATGGCACATCATGTTCATAGCCAGTGTCACCACGTCCACGTTGCCGGTGCGTTCGCCGTTGCCAAAGAGGGTACCCTCCACCCGGTCAGCCCCGGCCAGCACGCCGAACTCCGCATCGCTGATGCCGCAGCCTCTGTCGTTGTGAGGATGCACACTCAGTACCACCGCGTCCCGGTATTTCAGATGCTTGTGGATGTACTCAATCTGGCAGGCAAACACATGGGGCATGGCAATCTGCACTGTGGTGGGTATATTGATGATAGCCTTGTGGGAGGAAACAGGCTGCCATACATCCAGCACGGCATTGCATACCTCCACTGCATAGTCCACCTCTGTGCCAGGGAAGCTCTCCGGGCTGTACTCAAAGCGGAAATCCCCCTCCATCTCGCCGGCAATCTCCAGCAGCAGCTTGGCTCCGTCCACGGCCAACTGCCTGACCTCCTCTTTGCTCTTGCCAAAGACCTGCTCCCTCTGGGCCACGGAGGTGGAGTTATACAGGTGGACAATGGCGTGGGGCACGCCCTCCAGCGCCGCAAAGGTCTTGCGGATGATATGCTCCCTGGCCTGGGTCAGTACCTGGACGGTGACATCCTCCGGGATCATCTTGCGCTCAATCAGCGCCCGCAGGAACTGGTACTCCGTGTCGGAGGCCGCAGGGAATCCCACCTCGATCTCCTTAAAGCCAATGTCCACCAGCATCTGGAAGAATTCCAGCTTCTGCTCCAGGCTCATGGGTTCGATCAGCGCCTGGTTGCCGTCCCGCAGGTCCACGCTGCACCACACCGGAGGCTTTTCGATAATGTCCTTATGCACCCAGTCGTAGGTGACCTCCGGGGGCATAAAATAAGATCTGCCGTATTTTTCTGCTACATTCATGTCATTTCCCTTTCTTAAATTTTGTGTGCGTATCCTTATCCGGGTGTCCATAAAAAAAGTCTCTACAAAATATCCGCCCGGATATCCCATAGAGACGCTCTTACAAACGCGGTACCACTCTACTTCACGGCTTTCGCCATGCCCTCACCGGCACTTACATGCCTGGCCCCTTTGTACGGCGGGTGTTCCGTCCGAGCCTACTTTCCAGTGCCCTGTTTTCGGTCGGCTGCTCTGAGGCCAGTTCACCGCCTGCTTCAGACCGCCTTGCACCACCCGGCAGTTCTCTGTTGTCCCACATTCAGCTACTACTCCTCGTCATTGCATTTGCGCTATTTAATTGAAGATATCTTAGCATAAAGTATTGTGTGAAGCAAGATGCGAATTTAATCAAATTTATTGATTTATTTTATCGCGACGCACCTGTCATTTATATTGCCATACAATGGGGGCACGGAGGTCAGTTCTCCCCGTCGTGGAGAATTTTTATTTTTTTCACCTCTTCAGACTGCCTGTTGAAAATATCAACAATACTCGGAGGATTCGCAATAATACAATCAATGTCCTCTTTTTCAAGTACCAAAATGCACAGGTTCATGTCTTCCATAATCCGCCGTGCGTACTTCTTTGCTTCGCTTGTGAGATGGCCCGTAGTCATTATCACAACAGCATTACTCTTAAGCATATGGGAAAGGCCAACCTCCTTTGCCACCATGTCAATAGTGACCGTGGCGGTATTCTTGCATTGTACTTGCCAGCGGGAATAGAGCAGACGGGTGGAATCGAACAGGACATCAACCTCCGCACCGCCAATTTGAATGTCACGGTAGCGCGTCCGTATGAAGTCAAGGTTGATGATCTTCATGACCTTGATTGCAAATGCCTCTAAAGCAAGCCCTTTTACATAGGAGTTCTCCGAATCCATCTCACTCCGCAATTCGGAAAAGGTCTTACAGTATGCGTCAGCCAGAGCATTTCCTACCTGATCTCTGAATTGCGTCAACAGCGGACGGATAACCTCCCGTTTTGTCTGCTCAGTGAGTTCAACCATATACGGCTTTGCGCCACGGCCATCGGTAGTTTTCTTTGCCATGATCAAACCTTTTTCATGCAGGGGCTTTATGACCCGGACTGCAAAAGCCTTCTCATCAAAGTCAATATTATATGCTGCAGCTGCCAGATTGCGTACATCGGTTGCGACTAGCGGAGCTTCCGGGGCGGCGTTACACAATGCAAGGAGAAAAAAGTATTGTTCCGTGGACAGTTCTTTAAAAAGCCCGATCTCACTGCTTTCAATCCCCAGCAGTTCCTTGAGCGCCGCCTCGTCAATCTTCCAATCGCCGCTTATAATTCCGGCCTGTCCAAGCCACAGCTTCATAACCTGAACATTATTTGACGTCTGCCGAAGCCC
>CAMWSA010000080.1 GCA_947176785.1 uncultured Lachnospiraceae bacterium | reverse complement strand
CCATATACCCGTCAGCATCCACACAATCAGGATATTGCGCAGCTGCCGGAGCAGCCCCCTGCGATTCCCCCCCAGCGGGATATACACATACTCCCGAAACCAGCTGCTCAGAGAGATATGCCATCTGCGCCAGAAGTCCGTGACGGACTTTGCCACATAGGGATAATTGAAGTTCTCCGGGAAACGGAAGCCCAGAATGGCTCCCAGGCCAATCGCCATATCCGAGTACCCCGAGAAATCAAAATATATCTGGAAAGCATAGGCCAGCGCCCCCAGCCAGGCCCCCAGCACCGTGGTACTCTCCAGGCTTCCTCCCGAGATCTCTGTCCACAGGAGCCCCAGGTTGTTAGCCAGCAGCACTTTCTTGGCCAGGCCTGTCACAAATCTGCGGCAGCCATAGCTTATGGCGCTTATATCCGCCTTCCGCTGGCGCAGCTGATCCTGCACATCCCGGTACTTGACGATGGGCCCTGCAATCAGCTGGGGGAACATGGTTACAAAGACGCCGAAATCCAGTATGTTTTTCTGTACCCTGGCCTCGCCCCGGTAACAGTCGATGGTATAGGACATGGTCTGAAAAGTATAGAAGGAGATACCGATGGGCAGGGGCAGTTCCAGCAGCGGGATACTGCTGCCCAGCAGTCTGTTTACAGTGCCGATCAGAAAATCACTGTATTTGAAAAATCCCAGAAGCCCCAGATTGATCACGATGGAGGAAATCAGAAGCCCTCTGGCAACCCGCCGGCTTTTACATGCGCCGATCAGCCTGCCGTGCAGATAGTCCGACAGAGTGGAAAAGAGCATCAGCAATACATATACCGGCTCCCCCCATGCATAAAAGACAAGACTCCCAAAAAAGAGGATGATATTTCTCATCCTCCGGGGAGTCACAAAATACAGGATCATAAAGATCGGTAAAAAACGAAATAAAAAGGGTATGCTGCTGAATACCATACTCTGTTCCCCTTACTTATCAGTCACTGCATCTGCCTTTTATTGCTGGATCACTCTCTCTATGGCTTCCAGGGCTGTCTCATTCAATTCCTGACAATGGCTGATCACAGCCTCGTCCCCTGTTTCCATAGCTTCCATTGTGTCCGCTCCCAGCTGTACAAAGCAGGCATAATCGCCTACAACCTCGATCCGGGACGCCTGGATCACTCCCACGTTCTTGGGATACTGCATGGTATCGTTCACCAGGGCTTCACGATAGCTGTTCAGCACCGCTTCCACAGCATCAATCTGTCCCTCATTGGCCCGGATGACAATGATTGTGTCCACATTGACGCTGATCATGGGCATTTCTCCCCAGAAATCGGCGTACATCTCGCTTGTCAGGCCATAACCCTCCAGATACTCCGCCGGGATCTGGGTGTCCGGCCAATAATTGTCTCCCAGCACGTCAACCACCGCCTGGCGGATGGCGCTCATCTGCTCGCTGATGCCATCCTCCGGCATCTGAGAGGAGTCGGCTTCCGGCTGCCGGTCGGATTCCGGCTGGGACTCAGGCTCGGATACAGACTCCGGGGCGGTATCAGCCACAGACGATTCCTGACTGCCCCCCGTCTGGCTCCCGTCATTTTCCCCATTTCCGTTGCCACAGCCCGCCAGACCAAGAATAAGTGTCGCCGTCAATAAAAATACTGCCAGTTTTTTCATAATACTCCTTTCTGTCACGAAGTGCAAGTGACAAGTGATAAAAATCACTGTTGTAATGCATATAGTATACCCTGATTTCCAGAAAATGTATTATTAAAAATTCTTAATATTTCCGCACGCCGCATTTTATGCGTGACAGCGCCCTTTATTTCCTGTATACTTTCCTTGCTGTGCGCAATCATTTTATCAGGAAAGGCAGGTAACTATGAGTATATTAAATGTAGAACATTTGACCCACGGCTTCGGGGACAGGGCCATCCTCCAGGACGTGTCCTTCCGGCTGCTGAAGGGAGAACATATCGGCCTGGTGGGGGCCAACGGCGAGGGCAAGTCCACCTTTATGAATATTATCACCGGAAAACTGATGCCGGATGAGGGCAGGATCGAATGGGCCAAAAATGTCCGGGTGGGCTATCTGGACCAGCATACGGCGCTGCGGGCGGGCATGACCCTCCGGGAAGTGTTGTCCTCGGCCTTTGATTTCCTCTATGAAATGGAGTCCCGGATGAACGAACTCTGCGACAGGATGGCGGAAGCTTCCCCCGATGAGTTGGAAGTCTATATGGAGGAATTCGGCACCCTTCAGGAACTGCTGACACAGCATGATTTCTATATGCTTGATTCCAAAGTGGAGGAGGTGGGTCGGGCGTTGGGGCTTGCGGATATCGGCCTTGACCGGGACGTGGCAGAACTCAGCGGCGGACAGCGCACCAAGGTGCTGCTGGGCAAGCTGCTGTTGGAGAAGCCGGATATCCTGCTGCTGGACGAGCCTACCAACTATCTGGACGCGGAACACATTGTCTGGCTGAAGCGTTACCTGAGTGAATATGAGAACGCCTTTATTTTGATCAGCCACGATATCCCTTTTCTCAACAGTGTGATCAACCTGATTTACCATATGGACAACCGGCAGCTGACGCGCTATGTAGGGGATTATGATAAATTCCAGGAAGTCTACGCCATGAAAAAGGCCCAGCAGGAGGCCGCCTATAACAGGCAGCAGAAAGAGATCGCCGACCTGAAGGACTTTGTGGCCCGCAACAAGGCCCGGGTATCCACCCGCAATATGGCTATGTCCCGCCAGAAGAAGCTGGACAAAATGGAGGTAATTGAACTGGCAGGGGAAAAACCAAAACCGGAATTCCGCTTCCGGGAGGCGCGGACCCCTGGCAGGTATATTTTTCAGACCCACGATCTGGTGATCGGCTATGAAGAGCCCCTTTCCAGTCCTCTGAAGCTTGAGATGGAGAGGGGACAGAAAATCATCCTGACAGGGGCCAACGGCATTGGCAAGACAACGCTGCTAAAAAGCATCCTGGGCCTGATCCCGCCCCTGTCCGGCTCCGTGGAGCAGGGAGATTATCTGCAAATCGGCTATTTCGAGCAGGAGACGGATCAGAATATTGACACCACCTGTATCGAAGAGCTTTGGAATACCTTTCCGGGCTTTACCCAGTATGAAGTGCGCTCCGCCCTGGCAAAATGCGGTTTGACCACCAGGCATATAGAGAGCAAGGTCAAGGTCTTAAGCGGCGGCGAGCAGGCCAAGGTGCGGCTGTGTAAGCTGATTAACCAGGAGACCAACGTACTGCTGTTGGACGAGCCCACCAACCATCTGGACGTGGATGCCAAGGCAGAGTTACGACGCGCCCTGTCAGAGTACAGGGGCAGCCTCCTTATGGTCTGCCATGAACCGGAGTTCTACGAGGGGCTGGCAACGGATGTGTGGGACTGCACCAGGTGGACTACACGGATCTTCTAAAATATAGTGGGCTGCTGCTCCATGCTCTACATATCGGCGGTGGATTCGGACAATATCAAAAACTCCGACAGGAATCGGGAAATATTAAAGGTTCTGATCCCGTTTCGGGCATTCCTGTCCTTCAGGCGGTCCAGATAATAATAGCCAAAGCCCTCCCGCTCATAGGAGCGATACCCTGCCTCACTGGCCGCATCGGAAGGATTATCCATGTAGTATGCATCCAGATCATAGCCCTCCTCCGCCATCAAGTCGATCAGTACCGGAGCGGCATCCGCATTGAGATGGCTCAGAAAACGGTAATCGTCATAGGGCTCTCCCTCAAAAAAGGCACTGCGGGTCCCCATATTCGTGCTGGCCACATTGACCCGGGCAATCCAGTAGTCAGGATGGCAGAATGATAATACCATATAGCACAGCGTCACTGCCACCATACTGTAACGGAAAAGCGGAAAGCTTTCTTTTATAATGGAGAGGATGATACCTGTAAAGAGCAGGAACAGCACCGCCAGCCCCCAAAGCACGAATATCCGCAGGAAAGTCAGATAATACCATCTGATATAGATAATCATCCGCATGGCGCTGGAAGCAATCATGACATAAGTGCATAGTGACATCACAGTCAGTATTCCTTTCAGGACCTTGCTCTCCTTAAAACATCCCAGGCCGATCAGCACAAAGATCAGATTCAGCACACTGACTGCCAGCAGCTGGAAAAATCCTTCCCTGGCGTACTCCGCATAGGTGTATCCCGATGGAAGCCCCCTGTTTGCCATAAACAGATAAACAATCTGAATCAGGCTGAAAACCAGATACAGCAGGGTCAGCAATGTGGCGATGGTAATCGCAATCATGGGTTCCCCTCTGCGGCCGTCCTTCACCTCCTGCTTAATCGTCTTTTTGCACAGATAGCTTAAAATACAGTAGGAGGCCAGGAACATAAAGGCCCACATAACCAATACCAGCAGGATATTCTCCAGGCGCAGATGCTCTAAAAGTCTCTCTGTCAGGTTCCGGAACACAGCGTCTGCGCTGATCAGCAGCGGCAGCACCACCATGAGAATGGGCAGAGTTATCACCAGCCCCAACACCACGTACAGCACTTTGCTGTTCTTGCGTTTCATTTTGTTTTTGGTATACCAATGGGCGTCCCCAAAAGGCCGGTCCAGTTCCCCGATTGCCATGAATACCGTCTGGCAGATGGCCCCCAGATATTTACTCAGGTTCCACCTTCTGGTGTCATACAGGGTAGCCAGCAGGAAACTGATGGTCAGCAGGAAGATTCCCAGCTTATTCAGGGCGATAATCCTGCCGTCGTCGGTGCAGAAGGTGGACACCGCTAACAGCATCATACTGGCAGTGTAAAAGATACTTCCTTTTTTTAAGGAAATCCCCAGTTTTACAAAGCAGAAGCAGATAAACAAGAGACTTCCTGCCACGAAAAAAGGGTAGGTCACCCCGCTGCTGTTGCGGTACATACAAAAGGCATACAGGCAGGCGTACAGGAAAGAGGCCAGTCCGAAGATCTGAAAATTCTCTTTCATTTTCTTAGTTTCCGGCGTGTCCGGCTTTTTTACAGGGCGGGGCATGGGAACAGGGCCTCCCATGGGGGGAAATGGGGGATGCCCTCCGGGTATGGGACCCGTGGGTGCCGCAGGACCCGGAACGGGCATGGGGCCGTTTGGCGATACAGGCTGAGGGCCGGGCATGGCGGCATCCAGATCCTCCACATGAAACCGACTTCCCGGCGGAGTAGCTGCCTGTGCGCCGGGCATGGGGCCGGCGGCAGAATTTTGCTGTAGCAGAGTGCCGTTTGACGGCTCCTGCCAGATACTGTTTTGCATATTTTCCATGATGTTATAGCTCCTTTCATTTTGTGTCCCGCAGCCTTCCGACCGCTATCGGTTGTTTCACTCGTATTCCGATTCCAGACCATCCGGTATTTCAACCGCGTTCACTTCTCTATACAACATTGCGCTGTCCATCGCATATGCGTTTATAATCCATTCATTGGATGCATACCCCTTGGTTATTCTTGCTGATTGTCCTCCGGGGGGCCTGCATCCATCACATACTCCAGGATATCCCCGGGCTGGCAGTCCAGCGCCTTACAGATAGCATCCAACGTGGACAGGCGCACCGCTTTAGCCTTATTGTTTTTTAAAATAGACAGGTTTGCCAGCGTAATATCTATCTCACCGGCCAACTCCGTCAGCCCCTTTTTTCGTTTTGCCATCATGACATCCAGATTGATTATTATTGACATAGTTTCCTCTTTCCGCCCCGCCGCAGAAGAAATCCTTCCCTTTTGCAGCCATACTTGCCATATTATACGTACAGGTGCTAAAATTTACAATTCCTGCATGCCACATGCTGCATATTTATAGTAAACCACATATGTGGGAGGCTTATGGCAGCATATGATGTGCCGAAAGGAAAATCCAACCGCTTGGAAGCATTCATCAAAGCTTTATATGCAAGCAGCTTGGCTGCCCCCGGCACTGCGGCTTCTTCCGTTTTTAGATCGTCAAGTCATTCTCTTCCTTGTAATTTATAGCCTCGTCGAAAATTTGGGCCAGCACCTGGCAGAACAGTCCGGCAATCACAAATACCAAAATGACCACCAGCATGGCAATTGTCGTATAGACAATGGTTCGTACAAAGGACATCAGCACGATCAGTGCGCTGTAATAACTCATGTGCTTGAGGCTGGCCACATTCCTCCGTACAAAACAATTCCTGTCCAGCACGGTCTTGAACATTTTCCGCAGTTCCCATATAATAGCCAGGGCCAGAACCCCCAGCACAAAGTAGATCGTGACAATCTCCCCATAGTTCTCCGCCAGCTGCTCCAGATACTTTCCCGCCCATTTGATACTCCACGGCAATGTCAACGTCACCAGGAAACCCCCACCAAACATAAAGTCCACCAGATATTTTGTGATTCTGATTATTGTATCTCTGTTCATCTCCATGCATTCCCTTCGCTATCGGTTCTCCGTAACCATAAAATACCACTTGTCAGATTGAATGTCAATATGTTTTTATTGATTTTCGATAAATTTGTATTGATATTCGTTTATAACGAATAGAGACAGCATCTCCAAAACGGATTGCTGTCTCTCGGGTTTGCTGCCTCTGTAATTTTTCCTGCTGTGCCGCAAAATAACCATGCCTTAACTTCTATAGCCATCCCTCGTCCACTTGTACATACATAGTAAACAGACAGCAACCGCTACGCCATAACCAATCCGCATGCTGTCCCACCAGGAGGGATATACCTCCAGCATAACCAATATCCACCCAATTACGGCTACCGGCGCTGCGGCCGTCAGCCCCCAGTAAAGCCCATACCCGGATATGGCATACATAGAACGGTAATTACCGGGCATTTTGTACCAAAACCACCTGGGCTTATACCCTTCTCCATGCATAAGCTTCATAAAATAGTCAAACATGCCCTCCGCCTCCAGATGGACATGCACGTACCGGCAAAAACACCATGCGCAGAGCACAATAAAGCCAAAACCAAGTAAGTTTGCCGCAAACAGTGCGCCCCATCCCAATCCCAGCCTGCTTACCAGTGGATTCGCCTCCCTCTCCAGTCCGGGCGTATTCACATAAGTAACCAATCCATCCGCCAGGTGGATTAACAGATTGCCGATGGACAGCCTCACAAAACGATATCTGGTCTTTTTCCCCGTTTTCCAAAAGATAAGTATCGCGGCAAAAACCAGTATCGCAATCGTCAAAAAGATAGTTCCCACATATGTTTTCATCTGTCCTCCTATTTTTACCTCATAAGACACCAACGATATCCGTCGCTACCCGGCAAACCACCATGGAACCACCACGTAGTAATTGCCAAACTGTCTCCGGGCAAAGCGTCCCGGGTCATAATCCCCGATGCGGTCCGCCCGAACCACATACACAATGTTCGCATTGTCCTGAATCAGTTCCCCGCTGGCATTGCTGAAATGATAGCGGTCTATATAGGGAATCTCCGCTCCCCGGAACACATCCGTCTTGCCCTGAAAATATTGCGCATCCATCTTCATTGCATACATGGTTAGAATCTGGCTTACCCACCAGGAACCGTCGGACTGGGAATCCGGTGTTATGTAGTAATAGTCCGCCTCCAATTCCCCGGCATATTCCAGCGCCTCGATAAAATCGGCAAAAAAAATTTTTTCTATCTGATTGGCCCAACTCGTAAAATACTGGTTGAGAAACAGAACCAGCAGCAGGCCGTAGACAGCCGCCAGTCCCGCCGCCAGATGCTTCCACTCCTTTACAATGGCATGTACCGCAATGCCGGCAAAAGCTATATGGCAGTAAAAAACTATATTGATACGGTTGATGTTCACATAATTGATAAAAAGCCCCGTCATTAAGGCTGCGCCCCAATAGGCCAGCAGAAGCGCACAGGACACCCGCCTTCCCTTCTCCCCCTTTATGGCCCGATAGACAGTGATCCCGGCCCCTGCCAGCACCAGCGGCATGGAACACAGGTACAGCGTCCCAAAATCATTTATGGCATTCCAGAGCAAATCAGGCTTTTGCAGGAACACCTGCCGCCACAGCGTCCGGGCATTGTATAGCAGCTGTGTAAGGGGCTGCTCTGAGAAAAAGATAATATCGCCGGATCGCATACTGTCCGGGAAATAGGCCATGGTAGTAAAAGGCAGGGTTACCGTTTCCCATCCCATGAAATTGATCAGCATCGTGCCATAGATGGGCCAGGCCAGGCCAAAATAGACCACTGCCGCCAGCGCCACCTGCTTCCAGCTTACTCTCCTTCCCAGCAACAGTATAACACAGGCTATCAGCAAAAATACCGGAACCATGTAGAATGATACGCCATAGGCATACATGCACAGTGCGAAAAAGACCATGGATAAATATAGATAACGGCTCTTCTGTAATCCCTTGTTGAGGAAAAACAGGCCCAATACGAACATATGCGGAAACATATTACAGTCCAGCGCCCAACGGCTCTGCATAAAATGCCAGGGAGCTATAGCCACACACAGCAGAGTCAGCACCCCCTGACGGCGGCCGAAAATATCCCGGGCCAGGCCATACAGCGCCCAGGCACCGGCAATGCTGGCCAGCAGCATGGGCAGCCGGGCCGTGACACTGCTTAGCCCCCACAGCTTGATGAAGGGAACTGTCAGATAGGCCAGCAGCACACTCATCTGCCCGTAACCCCATGCCTGGAAATGGGCCGGGAGCCAGCTTCCAAAACGGTCTGTGCCATAAGTGGCAAGGGCCAGCGCATCCACCGCCCCCATGGCCCCGTCCTGGTTAAAACCGCCCGGTATACTGCCAAATCCAATGCTCCGGATGGCTATCAGCCCGTAAAGGATTAGCAAGGCCGCCAGACGCAGCCCTTTTTCGGAGACCGGATTGTCCTTCCCTTCTCCCAAATCCGGAGTCGTAGAGTTCTCCCCCTGTCTGGCAGGTGAAATTTTAATACCGTTTCTATGCCATATGCGAAAATACAGGCCATCCAAAATCCGCCGCAATGCCGGATATCGCTCCATCAGCCCGTGTGTTCCCGCCACCACTATAATGCCTGTCACAATCCACAGGCATATGCCATTGAATGTATTCATGCCCTACCTCTTTCCACATCATGCCGCCTTCTTCTCCCTTTTTGCAATTATATTTCATCCCCGGTTTGCCGTCAAGGCAGGCATCATCTTTTTCCGACAGAATAAACAAAACTGTATAAATATCCTGCCTATTTTTTATCCGCGTTTTCTGAGGGCTGCAAAGTAACTTGGCTAAACAGCAATCAAGCCATGCACTTCACCTTACATGTCAAAGAGCATGGCTTAATTATTCCTTATTCTACTCCTTTTTCATACAGATACACATAGCATTCTGCCTTTTTTGTACCGTCAAGGCTTACCCACGGGCGTTTCCCTACCCTGTGAAAGCCTGCTTTCATCATAACCTTGCCGGAATTCACGTTTTCCACCACATGGTTGCAGCCCAGCCGGGTCTGGCCCAACTCCTCCACAGCAAAACGTACCATCTCCCGGGCGGCCTCAGTGGTATAGCCCTGATGCCAGCAGTCCTTCATGATGTTATACCCCAATTCGAACATGCCGGAAGCTTCCTTATAATATATGCCGCCGCTGCCTATCAGCCTGCCGTCGCTCTTTCTCACAAAGCCCCAGTCAAAGACGGTGGGCAACCCCTGATTGGCCTCCACGGTCCGAAGCCATTCCTGGGTAACTCCCACATTCTCATGGGTACTGTAGGCCATATACCTGGCCACGTCCGGGTCACTGGTCCAATTGTCAAATGCCTCCCGGGCATCCGCCAGGGTGATGGGCCGCAAAATCAATCTCTCTGTCTCCAAAACAGGTGTATTCATTTTATTTCTCCTTATTAAGAGTCCCGCATCCCACTTCCGACTCCTTTTCCTCAGAGCAATTTCCGGTCACTTTGGTGTCCGTAAATTCTCTGGGAGTCGGCAGTGCGATGTTGTTTAAGAGTCCCGCATCCCACTTCCGACTCCTTTTCCTCAGAGCAATTTCCGGCCACTTTGGTGTCCGTAAATTCTCTGGGAGTCGGCAGTGGGGTGCTGTATCAATGTTCTAATTTTTCTGCAGAATATCCAGGCTGTGGTTGGTAGCCCCGATCAGATCCTGGCGTTCGCAGGTCAGCAGATGATACTCCACCCACCGGGCAAAAGTCTCCTGGTCCATGGCATCCACCAGGTTCCGCATATAACCGGTAGCACCGTCTGTAGCCACAAGTCCCCTGCGTTCCACAGGCAGCTGCTGTGTCAGTGCCTCAATCTCCTCCTTGCGCATCATCACAAACAAATCTTCCGGCTGGGACAGGCAATGATAATCCCCGCTTAATTTCCCGGATGCCCGGTCCTCCTTTATATGTCCGTCCAGAAACTCATATTGAAGCACCACCGATTCGTTCATGCAGTATGCCGCAAACACATACCCGCCAGGTCTGGCTACACGCACCGCCTCCTGCAGCGCCCGCAGCTGATCCCCTCTGGTGTATAGATGGTACAGTGGCCCCAACACCAATACCAGATCAAATGTATTCTCCTCATATCGGGACAAATCAAGCGCATTGCCCTGGATGGCCTTAATCTGCATCCGCTCCGTGATCTTGCTGCGGAGAATCCCCAGATTGTACTCCGTGAGTTCTACGGCATCCACCGGATAGCCTTCTTTTGCCAGAGCCAGACTGTACCGTCCTGTCCCGGCTCCCACCTCCAGGATACGGAGTCGTCCCTGTTCCCGCTGTGCCTTTTGTTCCTGCAGATATCTGTGAATATAGGTCATGGTGGTGATATACTCCACCTGGCCGGACTGGGACAATAATCGCCCGTCTTCGTCATAATTACTGTAATACTCTTCCAGATAATTCATAGCTTCCTCCTTCCGGTGCCCATGCGGCTTCGCTTTAGTCCCGCCACTCAGTCCCTGCTCATATGTCACAGGCAATCGCGGGCTTTTATAATAGGCTCACAAGCGGTTAGATTTTCCTTCCTACACGTCACATGCCGCCCGACTGTGTGATGTGAGGCGTGCAGGACCGGAACCCCTGGGCGCTTGGTCGTATAACTGCTCTTTGGGACAGCCTGCGCACGCCCGTCCCCGGGAAACAAAAAAGGCACCTGTATACGTCTATACAGATACCCAAAATCCATATTTCCCAATTAGCCTCCCCTTGTCAGGGAACTTCTGATATCAGCAATTTGGCAGGAATAGGTATCTGCATGGCCGGGGCCTGATAATAGGAATACGCAAAAAAGACAGACGGCTCACCAGAGGACTGCATAAAAAACCCACTATTCTGATATCCCCAAGACTGTCTCATACCATGCTCTCCTTTCCCCACCTGCACTGCGGTGCTTTCTCCCAATTATATTCCCTTTTGCATATTTGTCAAATACTTTTTTCAATTTATTGGATTTTTTCTGTAAGGCGCAGAAAGACCCCGGAGGCATATCTCAGCCCCGGGGCGCTTCTTATGATTCCCTGACAACAATACCCATCTGCCTGTTTCGCCAGACGCTCGTCTCCCCTAACTCCCCTTCGCCCGCTTCAGCGTGTACTCAAATCGGGATGGTGAAATCCTTTTCATCCTAACCGCCATGATTCCGCTCTGCGGAATCTCAAATCTGTGCGGAGAATGTCCGTATTTTGGGCATTCTTCTGTGTGAGACTTAGTACTTCTCTACGA
>CAMWSA010000079.1 GCA_947176785.1 uncultured Lachnospiraceae bacterium | reverse complement strand
ATTCAAAAGATCAAACAACTCAAGCAGGGAAAGGGACTGCTCCCTAGTGCCCCCTAAATTGTATGCCTGCCCACATACCTTGTCTACATTCATAAGCGCCATATAATATAAGTCAACCATATCCTTCGCATGGAGAATATCCCTTACCTGTTTGCCGTTTCCGGAGATCGTAAATGGCTCACAATGCGGATCATTGTATTTTTCTAATGCTTTCTGGACAAACCACCCTATCCACCCCTGGTCATAGGTTGCGAACTGGCGGCTTCCATACATCGAAGAATGCCGAAAGACAGTGGCCCTTATGCCGAAAGTGCGATAGTAGTCCAGCATATATTGATCCGCCGCCCCTTTGGAGCATCCATAAGGCGAACGAAAATCCAGAGGAATACTTTCATCAAAACCATTCGGGAAATCAATACATCTGTATCTGGAAATATCTTCCACATAGTTGTAATTTTCCAAATCCCCATAAACTTTATTGGTGGAAGAAAAAAATACCGCTGTCTCAGGGCTGTATCTGCGAATAGAATCCAGCAGATTTATTGCACCCATCACATTGATTTCAAAATCCTTATATGGGTTTGCTATGGATGTCGTCATTGCAACCTGTCCAGCCAGATGGAATACCGCTTCAAAGCCTCCTTCCCTTATCAGGTTTTCCATATCATTTTTATTGCGGGTGTCTCCATGAACATAGGTAAAGCTTCCCAATGTCCTGAGCCATTCCAGGTTTTGAGAGGAGCCGACACGCGATAAATTATCAAATACGGTTACATCATATCCGTTTTCAATCCCATATGACGCCAGATTACTTCCAAGAAACCCACATCCTCCGATAATCAATAGCCTCATATTCCATCCTCCCCGTTAATCCCCTTGCCTTCTACAGACTGCGCTTTCCCTTCCAAAGCATGATTTGCCAGCATTTTCATTCCTTCTTTCCAATGATATTCAATGGATATGCCCCATTTGCTCATTTCCTCCCTGTCCGCAATGGTATTGGGTTCATTGCAGCGCATCGGCACCTTTCCGAACAACAATTTGGATTGCGACCCTGTCAGTTTATGTAAGTACTCAACTACCTCCCTTATAGTGGGGGCTTCTCCCGCCCCCAAAGGTATATCAACATATTTTTGAGGCATATCTACCCTTATCAGCGAAAGAACCGCTGTCAACACATCCTCTACGCAGACCATGTCCCTCTTTTGGCTGCCCTCAGTGAGGGGAATCTCCATATGATCTATCAGTCTCTGTATTACCCACGGAAGGAAGCGATTCTCCGGCTCGCCAATGCCATAGAACATCTCCAGGGAAATATTAATAAATTCTACCCTTCCCTGATCTGCATACCAGTGCCCCAGATCAGCAAAGAGCTTTTTGGAAAACGTATACATGTTAAAATCATTCGGCAAGGCCGTATCAAACGTAATCACTCTCTTCACACCTGAGGCCACACATGTATGTAATACTTTTGCAGGCACCTCAAAATTGGCTTCCAGGACTTC
Source organism: uncultured Lachnospiraceae bacterium (assembly GCA_947176785.1). Lineage (GTDB taxonomy): Bacteria > Bacillota > Clostridia > Lachnospirales > Lachnospiraceae > Acetatifactor. The sequence continues at coordinate 10,205 of CAMWSA010000079.1, read as the reverse complement.
GCTTTCCGATGCTTCCCCCTTTAGATATCTTCCAATTGCATTTATATATAGATCCGGCAGGAAGCTCTGTATCCCTCTGGACATGTCAGTCAGATCGCAATATTCTATCTGCACATCGCCCACATGCTCCTGGGGTTTCCTGCAAATACACAGCATTCTATGTCCATGGCCCGCAAGCATACGCAAAAGCCTGCTTCCCAAATAGCCCGTCCCTCCCAATATCGCTATATTCATTTCCACACCTCACTCATTCCGTATTTACACAGAATATCAACTCCCTCCTGGGCATCTGTGACTCGCTCGTCACGCAGGATCCGCATCTGCATAATCCGCAGATATGGGTTCCCTCCTTCGAAATGGATACAGAAAAACAACTTCGCCAGATTGTATTCCCTTACCAGATTGTTTGCTGCCGTAAAAGAGCCCTCGTGCCATCTGAAAAAGTTCATGGGCTGATCTATAAAATAAAAATGCTCATACTTTTCCAATGCCTGCAACAGGATCAGCAGGTCAATCCCAGCCCCATTTATATTGCAGTTGATATCCATCCGGTTTGGAATATTCTCCCAAATGATTACGTCTTCCCTCCGCAGCAGGGCGCACCCGGGAGATACCGGCAGGCTTGCTTCCTCTTGAAACATGCCCTTATAAAAGACATCCTTGGGATATCTCCCTGTCCCCTCCTGCAGATGATAAAAAGTTCGTCCCCGGCGGATTCCTTCCCTGAAATCATCCCCTTGAAATACGATGCATTCTGAATAAACCATCCCGACGGTCGGATCCTGTTCCATTATCTTCACTGCACTGCCAATAAATTTTGGACCAGTAATATCATCTGACCACAGTATTTTTACATACTCTCCTTTCGCTTTATCCAGACAGGCTTTCCAATTATTTACCGGCCCGATATTGTGATCGTTGCGGTACAGCTTTATGCTGGAATGATTCCCGTAACATGCCTGTAATTCTTCATATGTGTCATCTGTGCTGCAATTGTCCACGACAATAATCTCTATGTTTTGATAAGCCTGTGCCAAAGCTGAATTAATTGCCTGCTTTACCAATTCCCTCCTGTTATATACCGGGATGAGAATACTGACCAATGGGCCGTCAACAGCCATCTCGATCTCTTTCTCTACAAACTGTCCCTTTTCCGGCGTAAACCATTCGTTGGGATATCCCAATGTGTAACAGAACCAGTCATTGTACCACTGTCCCCGCAGCCCCCTGTTCCTCCTGAATGCCTGGGCATAGGGCTGGTCAATGATATGATAGATAAATTCTTCCCTCTCCCGCAGATATTTTTCAACCATATGGCTGTCTGTCAAAATAGGCTCCATAAGCTTCCGCTTATAGGCTGTATCATCCTGATCCAGACGCTTAACCTCTTCCACAATGCTGTCCATGTCAGGATAGTCATGACAATTAATAATCGCTGCAGAATTGACAATATCCGAAATATCTGAATTGCCCCAGTAGATGGGAATGGTTCCCGCATTCAGGGCATTGATAAGCTTCTCTGTGGTATATCCCCTATACCAGCTATTTTCGCAGGCAATAGAAAACTTGAACCTGCTTTGAAATTCCCTCAGATCATCCACTGCCCCACCGATGTTATTTAAGAATTTCCCACCGGAGAGGACTTTCCTGTATTTATTCAGAGCCCAAAACAGTTCCTCCCGAAAAGGCTCCCCGTTCTTGTTGGAATAAACAAAGTTACAGAATTCGCTCTTGGAGTCCAGCAGCTTGCCCGCATCCTCCGGATCCTCTGCCAGCTGCCGGTACGCCAGGTCTTCAAAAGCGTCCCTGTTAGGCAACAGTCTGTCCGATATTTTAAAGTCCGAATAGGTAATCGCATAATCATATAGATTGAGATTGGGGTACACAGCTTCATTAGAAACAAAAATGCGTACACAATTATACTGCAAATAAGATGACCCAAAACAGGAAAAGAACAAATAGTCCGGCGTGTCGGAAAATACAACCTTGTACCTCCTGATCAAAGCTTTATACAGCCAGTGTCCCTCGGGTTCGAATCCCCCATAAAAATCCACATACTTGATCTTGATAGCCCTTTTCCCGTCTCTGTCAGTCTGTAAATAATCCGCTCCCCACCTTTGTATACAGTTGTCCACAAGCTGCAGGAATTCGTCCTCCAGAAAGGAAGAGACTCTGCACATGTCAAAGTTCAAAACCAGGCTTTCCAATTTCTCATACCACAGCCGAAAAGCTGTGTCTGTTAAGCCTAATGGTTCGGCCATCTCCCTTATCTGCCCGCAGATCCCATATAATTGTTTCAACTCATCTTGTGAGATAACATGGCATTTGTACTTTGATACTCTATTTTTTACAAACTCTCTTACCTCATCCACTGCACCACAGATATCCCGGATTGCAGATACCCGACTGTTTTCTGTGTCTTGATTCATGATTTTCACCTCATTTCTGTAAATACCCGGCAGGCAGTTCACTCTGTGCCGGATGGTACTGTCTGAACCATGTTCTCAAAGGACAATTGCAATACCAACGGCATAATCCCTCTGGGAACTGCCGGGTGCAATTTGTCCCATAAAAGCTATTTTGGCATGGGAAAACCACGGGCAACGCATACCACCAGTCGGGAAGCTTTTCAGAGGATGCATCAGCGCAGCTACATAACCTTCTCATACATCAGCGTTGCCAGAGCCTGCTCACTGCACAGTTCTCTGGTGATCACTCTCATAAACAAGGTCAATACCGTAGTGGAAGCTGCTATGTATATGTTGTCAGCCACATCAGGATACCTTTTCTGCAATTCAAAAAACATTCTCACATAATTCTGATACGAAAAGGATGCCTTATCCGTTATCATTCTTACCATTGGATCACGAAAAGCCTTATAAAAGTGTATATACTCCCACTCCTGTCCGCAGTCCTCCAACAGATTTTTTTCAACAATTCTGTCCGTCGCCCAGTTTTGTACCTGCACGGCATCCATATAATAAGTACTTGCCTTGGGGTTGTGAAAGGTTCCGTCAGGATTGATATAGTAAAAATATAGAGTATCCGGTATATAAACATAATAATGCATATGTGCCATACACAATTCCGTAAAATAGGTATCCTCCATCGTGATGCCCTCCGGGAAAAAGACATCATCCAACTCCAAAAGTTCCTTTCTGTACAGGCGTCCCCATGGTGCCGTTCTGAGAAAATGATTTAAAATACATTTTTTTCTTGATAGCGCATCTTCCATATCATATAATTCAATCTCGCCTACGGTTCTGATTTCCAGATCCGGTTCGTCCGAGAATGACTTGTATGCACATTCTGCCACATCACACTGATACTTTTCAGCCGCCTGATATAATGTCTCCAGTATTCCATCAGCAATCACATCATCCGCATCCACATACATGATATATTCACCTGCGGCATAATCTAAAGCAACATTTCTTGCATGTCCCTGCTTCCCATTTTCTTCCAAAGGTATAATAATCATATTTTCAGGATTTTGTTTTTCATAAGATAACAAAATCTCCAGCGTGCGGTCTGTGGATTTGTCATCCACGCATATTACCTCATAGCTTACTGTCTCCACTGTTTGAGCAAATATACTGTTCAGACATCTCTTTATCAAATCCTCTACATTGTAGCACGGTATAATTATCGACACATTTAAACCATTCGTTCTCATAGCCCTGGATATCCTTTCAGAACAATCAAGTCTCTTACTAAATCTTAAGCTCTTCCACCGCCTTTAATACAGACAACAGGCCACACAAGCTCTCTTCATTCCTCATATAATGATCTAATGTGGTGATCCTGTCTTTCCGGAGAATAATTTCCTCTGCACCTACCCAGTTTGTTTCCCTGCCGGTTTCAAAGGGACTTACTTTCTTGTCCTTCCATTGGGGCGAAAGTTCCTTTTGTGTGATCACCTTACTTGCATATCCGTAAATCTCATTCCACTCCGGCTCAGCATATTCTCCCAATATACTCTTCCGGACGTCCCACTCACTGATTGCATCCAAAAAAATAAGGGGATAAGCAGCAGCGGCATTCCTAATCCCCTCCAGGGAATGTGTCAGCAAAACCACCTCTTCATCCTCCTCTCCCACAAGGCAGGGCAGAAAATCTGAAGCGGTTATCCTTTTACCAACTGCCATTTCCACCGGGTAAAACTGATATTTCGTTATACCCCAGTTGTAAACCCGATCCTGCTTTTCCGCTGTATTTAACATTCCGTTTAAGAGCGCCGTTTCGCTATATTGACTCCACTCCGAATCTTCTGTCAATGTATTCCGGATGTCCACTATGGTAACGGTATTTCCCATATTTCTAAGCATGATGGCGATGCTTTCATAATAACCCTTCACACTCTTGGAAGATGCACATGGGGAATCAAGCAAAATATAATGCCTTTTCCTCTGCTCCTTTATCAGCCTCAGAATCTCCCTTTCCCATGTGTCTTCCACCTCCCTCAGTTCACCGGGAACTGCCGCCGCATTTATTCTTAATGCATTGCCCAGATAGAGCAGGCTTTCCATGCGATGTCCCGCCATATTAAGCGCACTGGAATAATTATACGAAAAGTCAAAGGAGTCTCTTTGTATCTGCTGAAGGCAGTCAAACAAAGAAAGCGCCGTTTCCACATCCTCATTTTGTATATGCGCAATACCCTTTAACTCCATCAGCCGTTCTCTCATATCCGGCAGAATACCATAGGCATCCATGGACAGCTTGTCAATATAGTCAATCACTCCTGCGTTGTCATTGGCCTGCAGCATTCCCTCCAAAACATCCCACGTCACGCATCTTTCCCGCATCCCATAGTCCGCCTCATAATTTCCTCGATAACACTCCACCATATACTGATCCATGACAAAAACCCTCGGAATTTCATCCATATCCAGGGTGCCATTAACAATATTTATACCTTCCTTATGCCAGGACAGAAAGGCCGCCCATGCCCCAAAAGTACTCCTGTCAGTCAAAACATGGTGCTTACAGGCTGCCATACAGAACAGTTCTTCCAGATCAGCTTCTCTCCCGCCAAAGCAATCAATATAATGATACTCTTTGCTATATCCCAGTACCTTCTTTACCCATTCAAGGTCATCGGAGAAAAAATAAAATTCTGGGTCCTGCACTTCCTGTTTCAAATAGTTGATTGCCGCCTGGTAATATTTCAATGTGTCATCTTCAACCCAGTTAAGATCAATAAAATCCGTTCTGCGTATATGTACCGCAACGCTTTCCCGGCTCTCCGCCCTATATATGAACTCCTGCAAAAATCCGCTTTTTCTTACTGGCCGGAATAATTTTTTTAACTCCTCTCTTTCATCCAGGGTGCAGAAAGAAATCTTTCCATATCCTCTGAGCCATATATTCTGCTTACCCTCAACAGCCGCCAGCAATTCTTCACGATCGCTTATCCTGTCTGTGTTAATGATATCGTCAAAGTTCATCAGAAAATCTACAGGCGCTCCAAAGGGGCAATTATAAATCGGTTCCCTTTGTGGATAATAGATTTTTACATGGTCAGGAATAGAAAGCCGATCCAAAACATAGGGGCGAAAATACCCGCCAAAGTAATCGGATACATCCAATATCAATGGTTGTTTCAAGTACGCTGCAACCGTATACGCCGTTGCATATGCGCGCAATTGATTACCCGTTCCTCCTAAGATCGTTGTCACTACCATATATGGTTACCTCTTTCCGCATTTCTGCTCACACGCTTCACACTGATTTCCCGGAACCAGCTTTGCCTGTACTTTAACTCACCAATACCCATATCGCTTATTCGCTTAGAGGCGATAGCCTATCTATCTGCCGGCGTTGGATAATGGCTCCAAAACAGAGATTCTCTCCCGCCGCTTTGTTCACAGTTACAGAACTCCGTCCTTTGTCAATACCGTCAGAGCCATCCCGCTGTCAAGTCCGTGGTTCCGATAAAACTCCGCACCGAACCACTCCTCTCCCACTTCATTCACGCATAACTCCGAAGCGGTCAACCAGTTCACATTATCCTGCCATTCCCTGCCTGAAGTGGGAAATACCAGACAGACGCCGCCGGTTTTCATGATCCTGCCCCATTCTCTCGCCAACTCATCAACATTGCCGGTCTGTGATGCAGGATCAGGACATATCAGTATATCATACCGCCCTCCCTCGAAGCCCCGCATGGCTTGTACATCCCCCGTCTCCGGGTCCAGGCTGTCACACTGCATATCCCAGCGGTTCAGCAAATACTTCTCCACCAGACTTGATGATGTCATATGAAAAACCACTAGCTTCCCGCCCGCCTCGGGGGACAATTCCTGTAAAAATGCTATAAGCAGACGCTCCCTGTCATCTGCTTCACAATAGGGACATCTATGAGAGCGGTTTCTATAGAATCGCTCATTACAAACGTTGCACTCCGCCTGCCGCTGATAAATATATCTTTCCAGTTCCTCCACTGTTTTGACCGCATCCGACAGCATGGACAAACACTCCTGTTTTGTGGCAGAACCGGATACCCTGCGGACCCGCCAGTCAGCCAGTTCACAGGCACTGCGGGACTCCGCCGGGATCTCAAAACAATCCATACCTTCATCCACACAGTCTTTCGCCTGCCGCAATACCTGTTCCAATGCCGCTTCTTCCGCCGGCGTATCTTTGAAAATACTTACATACATCTCCACAAGCTGCTGTTTTGCACGCGTCAGAGCCTCATGCGCTATCTCTTTGCGCTGATTTTGTTTTGCGTCGCTCTGCTCGGTTTTCTCTGCCAGCCGGGCAGCGTTATCCCTCTCCCTCTCTGTGAGGAACAGGTCTGCCATCCCATTAAGTTCTTCCAGGAAAACATCATGACATTTAAGGCGTTCCGCCGTTTCCTGCACTGCGTACAGCTTATCCCACAAAAGGTCGTACTCCCTCAGCGGGGTGATCATCTTCCTGACAATATACGCCTGTGTTCGGATTCTGTCCGCAAAACGTTTATTGACACTGTCCGGTGAATCATTTACTTTTACCAGCGATTCCTCCACGAAGCCAATCCTGTGCTTCTGTGAAAATCGAACCGTAAATTCATAGTCTTCAAAGGTATCCAAGTTCTCATTGAAGCCCCCGGCCTGGACAAAGCTCCTCTTCTTTACCACAATTGTCGGAGTGCCAATCAAGGGCTGCAGCAATAAGATCGGCAGTATATCGCCCTGTTTGCACCCGGCTGGCAAATCTTTGGAGGGGATTGTCTCCCGTCTTGTCTGTCCATGATACCGTGTATACTCGCAGTACACCAGATCTGTCTTCTCTCCGGGACTCAACAGTAACGGCATCTGTTTCTCCACTTTATCCGGATGCCACTCATCATCGCTGTCCTGAAAAGCCACATATTCCCCCCCGGCCAGCCTGACCCCCAGATTTCTCGCTGCGGCAGGCCCGTGTTTTCCCGTATTCCTGACATACCGCACCCTGCTGTCGGCCAGTCCTCTGACAAAGTTCTCGGTTCCGTCCGTGCTGTCATCATCCACTATGATCACTTCCAGATTATCATAGGTCTGACGCAATACGCTGTCAATAGAAGCCGGAAGGGTATGAACTCTGTTGTATGTGGGAATGACTACACTTACCAAAGGATTTCTCTTTGTATCCTGCTCTGTCATTGGACCATATCCCCCTATAATCCGGATTTTTTCTTTGCAAAGACCTTCGTCGCACTTTAACCCATTTCCTGCGTAACCATATTTTTTCTCTTTGAGAAAAGTAACTTTTTATCTACACCGGAAAGGATTTCGATATTGAACAAGTCTGCCAGGCATGAAAAATGTACTGCCTGGAATGTTCTGGATATAAGATAATGTCGGCATTTGATAAAGATCCTCTCTGCTTCTTCGCTATTTCCACTCATTAGGGACACTTGACATCGGATATCAGGCAGGCGCTCAATCTCATCCACGATCTCTTTCAAACTATCCCACGCATGTCAATGGTCTTAATTACTATATCGGCAACTCTCTCTATATTTTCATACTCCAGTTCAGGATACAGCGGCAATACTAAAACCGTTTCCGATATCCGCTTTGCGATATGCAGCGGCAGCTTGGCATACTTCTCTCCAAAGCACGCTGCCTGGGATGTCAATGGGTAGAAATACTTTCTGGAATATATATTCTGCTGCCGCAGATTATTATACACATGATCCCTCGTTTCCCTATTAGGGCATAACACAGGGAAATAGCCATAATTTTGCTTTACGTCCCGCCGGTGAAAATCCGGCAATTTAAGTCCCTGGATCCCTCGGAACAGTTCCAGATAAACCTCTGCCTTTTCTTTCCTCAATGCAATGTTTTTCTCTACCTCCGGCAGATTGCATAAGCCCATAACAGCGGAAAACTCATTCATCTTTGCGTTGGCACCCACGCCAACCACCAGTTCTTCCCCTTGGATTCCAAAATTCTTGAGATTATACAGCTTTTTGTACAACGCCTGGTCAGAAAAAGTTACCGCGCCGCCCTCAATTGTATTGAAAACCTTGGTTGCATGAAAACTGAACACAGAGGCATTCCCATAACAGCCTATCCCCTGGCCTCTATATGTCTCTCCGAACGCATGGCAACTGTCATAAATGACTTTCAAACCATGCCGTCCCGCAATTTCTTCTATCTTCTCAACATCACAGATGTTGCCATAGACGTGTACTGGTACAACGGCAACTGTGTTAGACGTGATCAACCCCTCTATTTTATCTGCGTCAATCGTATAATCATTGGGATTGATATCACAAAAAACAGGCGTCAGACGATTCCTCACTATGGCATGTGTAGTGGAAATAAATGTAAACGGAGTTGTGATCACCTCACTGCCCTCTGGGAAATCCATAGCCTGAATTGCCATTTCGAGAGCCATATGACCATTGACCATGAGGGAGAGATGCGGCACTCCCAGATAGTCTTTCAGCTGCGTTTCAAGTTCTTTGTGATATGTGCCCATATTCGTCAGCCGCCTGGTTTCCCACAATGGCCTTATCTTTTCTATAAATTCTTCATAGGAGGGCATCGAAGAGCGGGTCACCCAAATCTTGTCCATACATACCTCCTTAATCCGCCTTTAACGTATCTCATATTCTCTCAGCATATCCTGTATTTCCTCTTTACTGCAAAACATCATAACATCTATGATGGAAAGCCCCGGTTCAAAATGTCCTGTTCTTTGAATATATGGAGGAAGCCTATGCTGTAAAAATTGTAGTTCGATGTTATGGGCAATGTATTTATCTCTGTCAAAAAAGCTTTCTCCATTTGGAGGGTTCACATAAGTGTCAAAGCCCAATTCCTTTGTAATATAAAGTGCCCACTCATCCGCCATCCTGACCTGATTTGAAACGTCTATTCCCGCCTGGGAATAGATATCAAATTCCGTATGTATGTCCAAATACCTGCATATTTCCATTATACCATAAATATTCAGCTGCGCCAGGCTCTCTCCTGCTTTTTCCAAAATATTATAGACCAGTTCTGCCGTTGCTTCATAATAGGGGGCCTTCCTTTTGTATGCCGAAAGGCTGCCATATATAGCCTCCCTCCAATTTTTGCTATTATCAATTACGATTTCTTTGATCGCCGTCCCTCTCCTGTTTTTACAAATTGGAACAACAATATATTTTACCCCTCCCCCCTGCTTCTGAATTCGGTTTCTATTTACCCATCCGTGATGTATATACTGCGGCGTGTCAAAAAAAATATATTTATCTACATATTGGATGAGGGAAAAATAACCTATATAAGGGAAAAAATAGGGTTGCATGATTCCTAGCTTCATCACTGTATCTCCCATGTATCAATTTCCAGGCAGCTGCTCCGCCGGATAATGACGTTCTACTCTATTTCGCAGTTCTACATAATGCCCGCAGGAAGTACTGCTTGCCTGCGAGATATGCAGGGCCCATGCTCTCTTTCTTTCCAATGGAATGGAATCGTCCGGTAAACAGACTAAGTGTTATCGTAGAGATTCATAACCATCTTTATCATCTCCCCTGTTTCCGCACTCTGCCGAAAACCGGCTTTAACATACAGCCTATGTGCAACAACATTATTGCGGTGAACCTCCAAACCTATTTGGTTTATCCCACGAAGCTCTGCTTCGCATATAACATTATGGATCAGCGTATTCCCCATGCCCATTCCCTGAAATTCCGGTAATATGCCAAAAGACGTTATATAGGCTTTTGAACCATTATT
>CAMWSA010000078.1 GCA_947176785.1 uncultured Lachnospiraceae bacterium | reverse complement strand
AGGCTCGTCTTCTTCCGCCGAGTCTCTCTCACACATCCCAGATTGTCATCAAGAGATGGTCCCGCTGCCACAACAATCATGTCCTTTTTACAATTAGAGATATCAAACTCCGATATCCTCCTGCACCCTCTTCGCAGATTGCTCCAATAGTTAATCCCCTGGTACCGCTTAAACTTCATATTCGTACTGTATCTTGTATAAAGCTCTGTCAATAAGGGCCGAACCTCATCTGACTCACTCGCCAATTCCGGCACCAGCATATGGAACCCCCTATCCTCCTCCAGCGCACTCTCTAAAAATGGAAGGGGGTCCGCATCCACAATGACGTCTATACAATCGTCAGGCACCCAATCCAGCACCCCGTATCTCCTGGCATACTCTACCATACGCGCGTCCTTTTCAAAGACACGAATAGAAATGGCACCGTTTGAAACTGCATACATCTGATATACTAAATATCCCAGCCCACATCCCCTGATGCTATACGCCTTTTTGCGGGGATCAAAAATATATTCCGCTGCTTTTCGCGCCTCCCACATGGGGTCAATTGTGCTGTGGATATAAATATCATTTTGTAAATCCTTTATTGTCAGGAATCCGGATCGTGTGGTTTCAAACAAAAAGTCCCCTTCTTCATTCTCTGTACGAATCCTCCCATAGCACTGCATACTCTTTTCCAGAAGAGGCAGCAGCTTATACTCTATAATATTTCCCATCAGAATCAAATCATGGCTTATGTTATGAATTTCCTGAAGACATCTCAAGAATTCTTCTCCGCCGGCACCGTCTGACTGCGCATATCTCTGGCAAATTCTGATCAGTTCCGGCAGATACTCCATATATATCATCTTGACATGATACTCATCATGAACCTGCGCATAACAGACAATTTCACGCATCTCACTTATCAGTTTCGCGTCCTGATATATTTCCTCTATATAGTCTTCTGCCATTGTTTCTATATCCTCCTCAATATCACTCCTTATTCGCTGTGCTTTACTTTTCCCGGAAAACACTTCCATGGATCTCCCTGTCCGCCTCTACATCCCAGGTATGGCGGCCATAGTCCCACAGCCTCATATGCTTTCCACAACAAAAATGCCTCCGTCAATTGACGAAGGCATACCTGTCCCTATCTGCTATACTGCCTCCATGCAAATTGCCGCCTCACTCCATAAGGCATATTATATATCGGCAGTTAAGTGTATAAAAATTAGGTCAAATTAAAACAGTACACATAGTGGCGTAGGGGTCAAAAAAGAAGCCTGCATTCCTCCAAATACTTAATGTAAATCCGCAATAATCTGCGCCTCATATTCAGCATCATGGATTTCCTCCACGATATAACCGTCAGGCGCTTCATTGCTATATTTGTTCGGGACCCTGCCATAGCTTCCCTGAAGCAGCCATTCATAACTCAGATCAGCATGGCCAATATCCACAGCCTGATATCCCCTTAGTGCCAAATCATATGCCAACACGCTGGCCGTTGGCCCCAATGCGATCAAAATCAGTTTGTCTTTAGGCTGTTTGAGTGCTTCATTATAAATGTCCTCATAACGGTCAAAGGCGCTCTCCGCCGGGCACAGTATCCTGGCAATAGCTTTTGCATTGTCGAACAAATCATTGCCCACGCCCATTCGTGTTTGAAAGCCTTCAATAAATACACAGTCCCTTCCTTCCCATATTCTCTTCTGATTCCTCACTTCGTCCCTGTTTTCACTTCTGGATATCCCTGTGTTGGCATAGATCCTGTCACGATCTAAGAGTGCATAGTTCTGTTTTCTGACTTCGGGGGTTAAATAAATCCTCGCTCCATTTGCCGCACTGCTTTCCCATGTGCTCATATCGCCATAAATGTCGCTGAGACCGACTAAGATATGATTATTCTTCGCATGCAACACTTCCTTGAGCCTGCATGCTAATTTCTCATCCCTTTTTTGAAATCTCCAGCGCTGTACTCCGTTCATAATCCCAAACTCTCCGTCACCAAACCGGGCTATAGATTTCCTGTTCTCCACTATCTCCTGGATGGTATCCTCTTTACTCATAATCTTCGGATACCACAGCTTCTCCTGAAATCTCCTGTCGCTTATTTCCCACCCAATATTCTCCATGGAATGGAACAGGATCGTAAAGTTTGTGCTTGATGATTTTTGCAGTCCCATAAGTCGGTCATTTATATCGTTAAGCGCCTGCCGCAACAGCCTGTTCTCCTCCTGAAGCCCAATCAGTTCTCTGGATATAGGATCCTTCTCATCCCGTTCCGCCAACACCATTTCCTTTGTCGCCACATACATAACAGATAAATCATCAAAGCCATGTGCCTGATAGAATTCCTCCCCAAACCATTCTCTCCCCAACTCATTGACATGGAATCCAGTTCCTTCCAGCCGCCTGATAAAATCATTTTTCCCATAAAGTCTGGAATGATCCCCCTGTCCAAAGCGTCTCCAGTTCTCTTCCTTCCCGCAGCCCCACTGTTCTTCTGTTTCCGCCTTTCCCACAATCAGAGGCACCAATACCAGGCATACTCCATTGGGTTTTAATATCCTGTGCAGTTCCCGCATAGCCTGGACATCATTCCTGACATGTTCCAACACATGGGAGCAGACGATAATATCATACGTTCCATCCGCCACCATCTCCATATGCTGTAGATTTCCTTGAAAAGCCCCCTCTGGCATTGACAGTTCCATAGACTCATACCGGATATCCTCCCTGCCCAGCGCATACCGCTCCATGACCGGCGACGGCGCTATCTGCAGCATTTTCAGAATCTCGCCATTCTCCGCCCGCACCTCTTCCAGAAAAGCAATCATCAGTCGCTCCCTGTCACACGCCCCGCATACCGGGCAGGTATAATTCTCTTTGCTCTCCAGCTGGAAATCCGCTTTCCAGTACAGAAAACCATTCTCTTTGCGTCTTAACTCATAATCTGCGGGAATCGGCATAAAGAAAACGTCATTTCCACAGGCGTTGCATCGTTTTATTTTCTGTCTGATATAAGACTCCAATTCCTCTAAAACACCAAAGATATTGCCCAAAAGCAATATCCTTTGTACAGTTTCCGATTCTCTCTTCTCTATAGTACTGCTGATCTGCTCACATCTCTCCCGTATCTCCGGCGATTCAAATAACAGGTTACTGTTAGCCAAAACACTTACAATGTTTTTTAATTCTATCCATGTGTTGTCTTCCCACGACATATCGTTTTTCTGCAATTCATAATAGAGTCCGGATACTCTCTGTTTTAAAGGTGGCAGTTGTCTGTATATCTGCCATTTCATATGATTCAAATCTTCCCTGCCAAGCACTGCCTGTCCCACGCTCCCATATACCTCCCTGCTCTGTCAGCCTTAAACTCCCTCATCACACAACCAAGACAGTCCAGACCTATCTTTTTCTCCATCTTTCCATAACCTTTCGCAGCTGCTGCTCCGAGAATTCCTCTCTCAGCAATACCTTATACAACTCCATCTCCTCGGATTTGTCACCCAACACATATGGATTTTGCAGAAAATCCGGGAAGAAATACAGCATACATTTTTTTAAATATTGAAAATTCTCATAGGAAAAAAACCTCTCGTCTGTACACATCCTCATAACAGGTTCAACAAATGCCTTTGAGAAATGCAGGCAGGCAAATTCATCAATACACTCTTCAGCCAGTCCTTGATCCAGAATCCAATCAGTAGTACTATTCTGAACCTTTGCCGTGTCCATATAATAGTTGACAAGTTCGCCACTACACATCACCCCCGACTCATTGATACAATAAAAATAATAGGTATAGGGAATTCGGATATAAGTATTCATATGCAACATACATAACTCTGAAAAGTATATGTCTTCCATATATGCATCTGTAGGAAACATAATTACATGCTTGTCCAGAAATTCCCTGCGGTATAATCGTCCCCACGGACCTGTCTTCCAACCATATTGTAATATATACCGTTTTTTCACATCAGGTATGCGCATATCCATACACTCAAATATACCCTGCTCTTCCACTGACATTGGGTCTCCCTGGCGCACCTCCTTATAGGCGCACTCTACAATATCACACTGGCTGCAGACTGCTTTATCATATAACTCTTGAAGCATATTTGATGCCAGCATATCGTCCGCATCCACAAAAGCAATATAATCTCCGCTGGCATACATCATTCCAATATTCCTTGCATTCCCTTGCTTTCCGTTTTCATCCAAGGGAATAAGCATGAAATTCTCAGGATATTTCTTCTCATATTCCTCCAAAATATGCAGCGTGTTATCTGTTGATTTGTCATCAATGCATATGATTTCAATTCGTACTCCATGCAGGGCCTGCCCCAGCACACTGTCAAGACAGCGAGCAATCTCTTTTTCAACATTATAACAAGGAATAATAACCGATATTTTGTCCAGAACACCTTCCAGCTTTCCTTGAAAATCTATAAGTACTTTCTGTTCTTCATAATCCGCCACAGACTCCCTGCATACTTCCGACTCTATCGGCGGCAATTTCCCTGATGCCATTGCATCCAGGATGCACGCCAGACCTGCACTATCTTTGTGCGGGAATAGAAAACCATTCACTCCCGGCTTTATGATTTCAGTAATTCCGTCCACCGGAGTAGATATTACCGGAATACCTGCAGCCAAACTCTCTATAGCTACCAGAGGAAACGCTTCATAATCTGAAGCCAATACCAGTGCAGACACATTTTCTACTCTCTTCCATGGCTCCTTCTTCCATCCGTGGAAATCAACCTGCTTCTCCAAATGCAGGCATTTTGCAAGCTTCACCAGTTCATCCCTCTGGTCACCATCCCCAATTATAATGACACGCCAGTTCTGTTTGGCAAGACTTATGGCACGAAAGATCGTATCTACTCTCTTTTCCTCAGACAACCTGCCTATAAACAAAAGCATCTTATTGTCCCAATTGTTGTCTGGGCATGTATGCAGCTGCGAAAAATCTGCCGGGTTTTTCACAATACTGACGCTAATCGCAGGATCATATGCCTGGACAATCTGCCTTGTCTTTTCATTTAACACAAATACCCTATCCGCCTTTTGCAGGCACTCTGCGCCGCCAAATCCTGCGGCTACATACCTCTCAAGAGGCGCATGCAGCCATGATATAATTTTGCATTTAAATGCAGACTGTTCTATAGACATTCTGGCAGCCAAAGTCATAAGCGGCCAGGCAGTCGCTAAAATAATATCTGGCTTTTTATTCCCGGCCAGGAATGTGGTGTATGCTGCCACAAAATCATTTAATGTATAATCTCCCCTGCCTTCCAGCAACGGATAAAAAGGTATCACCCGTTCGACCCACCGCACGCCTTCCCAAACGAACTGAATAACCCTCACACAATAACCTTGCTGCTGCAAATATACCGCATTTTTATTTACAACATTCTCCACGCCGCCTTTCTCACCAACGGCAAGCAATATGTCTATATGGATTCTATTCAACATAACCATGTCCTCCATCCATTCATGACTGCCCCTTTATTCCCATACCTCAATATAACTCCCTTCCTGAAATTCCTCCTGGGCAATCTCCAGCATCTGTCTGGCGGAAAGTTTTTCCTGATATTTCTTATTGTCAAATAGATTTTTCTGATCTTCCCTGACAAAGTCTCCCTTCTCAAAGGAAATTGCAAAGAAATCCCTGCCCAGCCATTCATAGTCCTCATCAGAGATGGTGTCCAGGCTGTAAAATACGCCGCCATAGCGGAAGGAATGCCAGTTGCGCAGACGGTATGCCTCCGGACGATGCAGCGCCACATAAGTTCCATAGGTCTCAAATTCACTGAAGCTGTTTGATTGAAGTTCCTGCACATCTATAGCATGAATGACCTTCTCCCAGAAAGTGCTTCCCGGTATCTCCCGGTTTGCTTCTATATCCCGGATAAGCTGGCGCATAATTTCAACATTGATCAACATGTGTTCTGAGATAAAGGATTTCTCGATACATTTGCGCATTTCCGGAAGCAGCTTTATCAAAGTGTCAAAGTATGTTTCATGATATTCCCCTTTTATGTCCAGATAAGGAATACCCTGTTCCTCATGGAACATGGAGAAGGAGCGGCAGGGGATGGTATCCCCGTCCCACACCAGATAATAGGTGTCCTCGCACATACATGCATACTGCATTTTCAGAAACTGCTGGTAATACCAGCCTGTTATGCCTCTGGGCAGTTCCCTCCCCCGCAGCACGCCCTCCAGCGCCTGGGCCATAACAGCATGTACTGTTTCAAAGGACATAATGCTGTTTTCATCCAAAAATCCCACTTTGTCACCCAGATTCGCAGTCCCCACAAGCCTGGCCACTTCCTCATTGCCCACAAAGAAAATACGCCTTGCCGGCAGATTGGCCGCCAGCCTGTGATATTGGCTTTGGACCCTCTCAAAATCCCTGGCCGTCACTACAATCAGCGCATCATACTGCTGTTTTGTCTCCATATTCCATTTCCCCCACTTCTCCTGTCCTTATCTGTATGGCAGAAGCTATTGTCGACTGCTCCTTATCAGCTTTTCCAGCGGTTCCAGGAGTCCGGCCATGTCCGTCAACAAGAAAAGCTGATCTGTCCACTTCAGATGGCTGTCCTCCATCTTTTGGCAGATACGGCTATATTGTTCCAAAATTTCTGCCGGAATCTCAAACAACCTCCCACACCCCTGCAAAATGTCCCTCAGGCATTCTAACTCTCTGCGTTGTTGATCCGACCAGATGGACTTACTTTTGTAGATCTCCGCATATATTTTGAGAATACTCGCTTTAAGGACTGGCATCCTTTCCAAAATATGCATCTTCAACAGAATGATTTCCTTGCTCCGCTCTATCTTTTCCAAAAATAATTGCGCATATTGGCGCTCTTCTCCGGACAGACACTCCTTGGAAAATTGTGTCAGGTCATCTATAAAGGTATCATGACATAAGTGCAATTCCGCCTCTTGTAAAATGATTTCCAGCTTTTGCCACAGCAAATCCCGCTCCCTCAGAGGTTCCAGCATCTCGCGCGCCATAAAAAACTGAGCATGGCTTCTCTCTGCAAAGCGCTTATTCACACTGTCCGGAGAACTGTTTACCCTAACCAGAGTTTCCTCCACAAAACCAATCCTGTTCCTCCTGGAGAAACGCAGTGTGAATTCAAAATCCTCATACGCCTTCAACGTTTCATTAAATCCCTGTTCCTCCAAAAATGCCTCTCTTTTTACCACCATTGTCTGTGTACTGATTAATGGATATAGTAATAAATACGAAAACAGGTCGCCGCATTTTTGATCATAAGGAATTTCCCTGAACGGTATCCGTATGCGCAGTTCCTCTCCCTGGTACATGCCAAACTCACAGTAAACCAGCGACAATTCCTCATCCTTCAGCATCAACTCCATCTGCTTTTCCAATTTGTCCGGCAGCCATTCGTCATCGCTGTCCTGAAAGGCAAGATACTCTCCCGTTGCCAGTTCAGCCCCCAAATTCCTTGCCGCCGCGGGCCCCATGTTTATACCACTCTTCCTATACCGGATACGGTTATCCTCCATGCCTTTTACATATTCCTCCGTCCCGTCCTCAGAGGCATCATCCATGATGATAACCTCCAAATTCCCATAAGTCTGATTTAAAACACTTTCTATGGACGCCGGAAGTGTTTGAATTCGATTATAGGTAGGAATTATAACACTGACTAAAGGCCGGTTTACTCCCCCCATTCCAAGTCCTCCATTACGATTTTTAACATGTCTCCCAATCTGTTTCTCATGGAAAATTCTTCCTTAAGTTTGCGGTATCCCGCTCCGGCTATAGCCAAACGCTCATCCTCGTGCCGGAGATACCAATCTACTTTTTGTGCCAGATCCTCCACATCAGTATACATCACAATCTCTTTGCCGTCTTCAAAAAAGTCTGCTATCTCCGTTTGATAATTGGAAATACAAAAACCTCCGCACGACAGTATATCCAACACTTTCTGTGGAATCCCCGCCTCAATTGTCTTTGAAGTAATATTTAAATTGATCTTGCTATTGCGATACAGGGGCCACATCCCCCTCTGACTATCCGCAGCACTGCATAACCTTATATTGTCCGTTCCTTCATAACCTGAATCGGTATATAAGTGAAGCTGGTGATTTTCAGAAAGCTTCTTCATAATCCGTATACGCTCTTTTTTTGTGATCTCCTGATTAATCAGATCAGCCGCCATCTGCGACGGGCTGTCAAAATACATATCCCCCAGTTGTAGTCCTACCCTATGCTGAATATCCCGGGACATCTCATCCCCTATCATTTCCTTCACAAAATTATATCCATATACCCGGATCTGTGCCTCTTCTATACCGGAAATATACCCTTTGGTATATTCCGAAATTCCTTCTACATCCAGCCATCCGTCTGTGATGCTGTATAAACTCCCCACATAGGAAATATCTGCGATATAATCTGCTGTCTCCTCTTCCTGCATAAGCCTTGCAGAGGCATTCACATCCACTGCTAACGGGAAATGGTATACGTGGCGGCATCCTATCTTTAATAACCATTGTGCAAAAACACTGTCAAAGCAAAATAAATAGTTGTGCTGATACAGCACTGTCTTGGACAGCAAAGAATTACTTGGAAGATCACAGATCCAGGATGCATATGGGATCTTCTGCATCTCGCAGGCTGTAGCAAGTAACGGGAAATATCCTTTGGAAAATACCAACTCAATATTCTCCGCCTGCATACAATGAAGCAGCTTCATTACGAAATCTGCATCATTATGCTCATCTTTGAATTTTTCCCGAAATTCCACACAGTGACAGCCAAGTTCTGCGAAATTGTTGATAATAGAGAAGTCGTTAATGGAAGTGTCCATATAAATGAGTATGTTTCTAATCATAATAGGAATTTACCTCTTTATGCAAATTCTTTTTCTTTTCATTAGCCATGAAATATGCTATAATCTGTAAGAATTACTTTCATCAAGGAGTATTGGCGTATGAATATCCTTTTACACGATTTTGGATCTTTTATCCAGCCCGACCTCATTGCCTTTTTATCGGAAATGGGACATCATTGCAAAAATATTATCTACCCTATATCCAATCCGACACAGGACGATTATTTTGAAAAATATATTACTGCGCATCTCGACACCGGTCATTATGATTGTGTTATCAGCACGAATTTTCAGCCGCTTCTGGCTAAAGTCTGCTATCACTGCAAGATCAAATACCTATCCTGGTCTTATGACAGTCCTCTCCCAAAGGGGTATAAGGAATACTATGCCTACCCCACTAGTTATCTTTTTCTGTTTGACCGCATGGAGGTGGAAGACTTTCATAAAGCAGGATTTCAAAATGTATATCATCTGCCCCTTGCCGTAAATATAAAGAGGCTTTCCGCCATTCCCATATCCGATGCAGACAGGGAACGTTTTACCTGTGACCTCTCCTTTGTAGGAAAGATCTATAAATCTCCTTTAAATAGAATACTGTCCCATCAGGACAATTATACCATCGGATACATCAATGCCCTGACCGATGCACAGCTTAAGCTGGCAGGAATGCCATTGTTGGATGACATAATCGACGATACCCTGCTCCAGCATATGAATGACACTCTTGCAAGGGATGGGATTGTCTATCAAACGGACGAGGGCCCCGGCATCAATAAAGCAGCTCTCTCCCTATGCATAAACAATCAAATCACCCGCAATGAACGCATCATCCTGCTTCGCCTCATGAACCAATTCTGCAGGGTTCATCTCCACTCTGGGGAGTTGGTTGAGCAATTGTCCGATATTCCTTTTCTGGGGCCTGTAACCTATTCTGTAGAGATGCCCAAGGTATTCCGTCTCAGCCGGATCAATCTCTGTCCCACACTGCGCAGTATTCGATCCGGCATCCCTTTGCGTGCTATAGATATCATGGGGGCCGGCGGTTTTATGCTCTGCAATCCACAACCGGAGCTTCTGGACTATTTTCGACCAGATGTAGATATTGTCTGCTATCAAAACATAGAGGACGCAGTAGAAAAAGTGAAGTTCTATTTGTCTCATGAGGAATTACGTACACAGATACAACAAAATGCATACGCTGTGGTCAATAAATATTTTACCTATCCCGAAAAAATAGCTTATATGTTTCAAACCGCCGGTTTATAAGACTGACGGTTTTTCAATAAAAGAAAACACCTTGCGAAGCATTTGTTGAAAAATTTCCCGATTTGCAGTTTTTTCCTTCTCTGTAAGATGTTCAGCCATATAAAGTGCGGGAATACTATCCATATATGGAATCTGTGGATACTTTTCCTTCCATCCTTCTAAGATCTCCACGTTGTCTGTAAAGAAAAAACTTTGAATGCCATATTCCTTTTGTAAAAAAAAATCATAAAAAGGGAGGTACCCTATTAAAATATGGATCTGCATTACAGCAAGGGTATTGAACCGTACCTGTTCCATACAGCCTCTCCACCCAAATCCTGCCATGGCAAAAGTTATCAGGAAATCCTCCTTCATGCCGACTAACTTGTTCATATATTCATCAGGAGATATATTTTCCGAGACAACCAATTCCACAACTCCGTACCCAATCTCCTGCCATAACTCTTTTAAAGTCGATACATTCTCTCTTAATATTTTCTCGTTTATCTCATCATAAAGAATGACCACTCTTTTCATTGAAAAATCTCCAAAAATAGGGGCTGACCTAAGTCAGCCCCTATGGTAGTATTGTGTTGATTACTGAAGTAAGGACAGTACACCCTGGTTAGCCTGATTGGACTGTGCCAACATAGCCTGACCTGCCTGAGCCAGAATATTGTTGTTGGAGTATCTAACCATCTCGGATGCCATATCGGTATCACGGATCTGGGACTCAGCTGCTGTGGTATTCTCAACAACGTTATCCAAGTTCGCAATGGTGTGCTCCAGACGATTCTGTACAGCACCAAGGTCAGCACGCTGCTCGTTCAAGGACTTAATAGCGTTCTTGATAGAGTCGATAGCGCTCTTAGCACCGGTCTGGGAAGAACAGGAAACAGACTTAACACCCAAGCCGCTTGCACTCATTGCACTGATGTTCATAGTGATGGTGTTGTCAGCGGAATTCTCAGCGCCAACCTGAAGGGTAACACCACTGAAGCTACCGTTCAACAGCTTTCTCTCGTTGAAAGTAGATGTGGTGGATACACGGTCGATCTCGCTGATCAGGTTGTTTACTTCCTTCTGGATGTAGGACTGATCCTCGGTCTGGTTCGTGCCGTTGGCGGCCTTAACTGCCAACTCGTTCATTCTCTGCAGCATATCATGTACTTCATTCAGAGCACCTTCAGCAGTCTGCACTGCGGAGATACCGTCCTGCGCATTAGCAGAAGCCTGGGTCAGACCTCTCACCTGACGTCTCATCTTCTCGCTGATAGCCAAGCCAGCAGCATCGTCAGCCGCACGGTTGATCTTGTAACCAGAAGACAGCTTCTCAGTGGATTTGGACTGGCTGCTTGCTGTCAAACCAAGCATTCTGTTAGAGTTCGTTGCGCGTAAGTTGTGTTGTACTACCATGATATATTCCTCCTTGAATTTTGAAGCCGCTTCCTTGCGGCCGATTTTTTGCTTGCCGTTCCTTCGATTCGCACTTATCGCTCTCCCGGCAAATGTTACCGCAGCCCTTCCCTGATCTGTGTCTGATACACATCTGACGCTGCCGACGAATAGCCTTGTGTAGATCTCGGTGGTCG